>NZ_WFVX01000093.1:0-3142 GCF_015491435.1 Thermosulfurimonas sp. | reverse complement strand
CAAGATATACAGGGCCTCGCGGGGACGGGTCAGGGCCACATAAAGGAGGTTCACGCTCTCGAAGACCTCCCGGGCCTTTTCCTCGAGCCGGGCGCGGGACACCTCCTCGGCCGAATCCTTCCGGGCCCGGATGAGCCCCCAGTCGGTAAAGACCACCTCCCCCCGCCCTTTCGGCCCCCAGGTGAGAAAAGGGATCACCACGGCGTCGAATTCAAGCCCTTTAGAGGCATGAATGGTAAACACCCTTACGGCCTGAAGCTCCCGCGGAAGGCCGATCTTTTCCTCTCCGCCGGACTCCTCCCAGCGGGCCAGGAAATCCGAAAGCCCCAGAACTTCCTCTTCGTAAGAAAGGATAGAGGAAAGAAAGCGCATCAGATAAAGCTCCTCTTCGGGGAAACGTTCGCGAAGACCGAATTCCCGGAGGATTTCCTGGACCAGTTCGTAGAGGGATATTCCCCTTTCCTGAAGTTCCGAAAGACGCCGAAGCCGGTTCAGGATCCCCGGGGCCCGCAGGGCCAGGAGTTCCTCCAGGCTTTTCCCCTCCCGAAAGTAATCCCTTAGGATCTCCACCCCCTGGGAGGTAAACGGACTGGCCAGAAAACCGGCCAGAGCGGTCTCGTCCGCGGGATAGTCCAGGTACTTGAGCAGGGAAAGGAAGCCCTTTATCAGGGGCGAATTCTCAAGCCGCAGGGCCCGTTCGGTGACCGCCGGAATCCCCAGCCCGAAGAGAAAGGTGGCCAGTTCCTCGGCCTCCTGGTTTTCCCGCACCAGAAGGGCCACGCTCCGCCCCTTCTCCACGTAGGTCTGATAGAGCCGGGGCATGAGCTCCGCAAGGACCCGGAAGACCTCCTGACGAAAGACCTCCCGATCCTCGTCCGGGGGAACCCGGATAAGCTCCACCTGCCCCTCCGGGGCTTCCGGAAGCACCTCCTGTTCCACGGTCTGATACACCCCGGAAAGACGCCGGGTGAGCGCCTGGGAGACCGGGCAATCCCTGGATTCCCTTCGCTCGCGTTCTCCGTAAAGGAACCTCCGGACCAGCCGGGGCAGATTTTCGCGTAGGCGCGAGAAAAGCAGGTTATTGAAAAGCACGATGCGCCTTGCGGAACGACGGTTCACCGGAAGGATCTCGGCGGAGAGTTCCGCCGGAAGACTCCGGGGCACCTCGTAGAAGAGTTCCGGATCCCCGCCGCGCCACATATAGATGGCCTGTTTGACATCCCCCACGTAAAAGAGCGACCCCCCGCTTCCCAGGATCTCCTCCACCAGGGGACGCAGGGCCTCCCATTGTTTGCGATCCGTGTCCTGGAATTCATCCAGCAGAAAATGGCGCAGACGCGAGCCCAGTTTGAGATAGATAAGGGGGAGGAGTCCCCGGGCGTGCTCGGCCAGGAGATCGGTCCAGCTTCCGGCCTGAAGCACCCCTTCCTCCTCGCGGATGTGGAGGAGTTCGCGCAGGATCTCCCGGAAGAGCCTTTCGTAAGGGGCCACTTCAGCCCGGGCCTTGGCCTTAAGATAAACCTCCAGACGGGCCCTCAGGGTCCGAAACTCCTCCTCCAGGGCTTCCAGGTCCGCCCGAATACGTCCCTTTACCAGTTGCCGGATGGAATCCTTCTTGAAAACCGCACGATCAAAATAACGGGGAGGATCCGCCAGGGCCTCGGGCCAGCTGGGGTATCGGGGCGAAAGCCCCAGCTGATCGAAAAGCCTTTCCGAGAGCCTGCGCCCCTGTTCCCGCAGATCCTCCTCCAGGGCGACCAGGTCCTCAATGGCCGGAGGGGGAGGCCAGTCCCCTCCGCCTCCCCGGCGGCGCAGAAGCCGGTGAAGCTCCTCCATTCGGCGACGAAAGTGTCTCTCGGGATTGAACCCTCCCCGTTCCTCGATCTCCAGGAAGGTCTGAAGGGCCTCCTCGAAAAGGGATCTTACCCGAGAGTCCGAACGCAAGCGCAAAAGGAGACGATCGAAGGCCCGATTAAGGAAGAATTCCTCCCGGATCTCTGCGGAAAGATCGGGTCTTAAACCCAGCTCCCAGGCCAGCCCCCGGATAAGGGTAAAGATGAGGCTGTCTATGGTGCGGACCTGGAAGGCAGGATAGGCGGAAAAGATGGTCTCCAGCCAGGCCTCGGCTTCGGTCGGCGAAAGCCCGGTCTCCATCGAGAGTCTGCGCCCCAGGGGGGTACGGAGGGCCATGTGTTTGAGAAAGGTGAGGATGCGTTCGCGCATCTCCGCGGCGGCCTGGTTGGTGAAGGTCAGGGCCACAATGGAGGAAAGCCCTCTTTCCGAGGGCGGGCCCTGGCTCTTAAGGAGCTTCAGGTAGTGAAGGGCCAGGCGATAGGTCTTCCCGGCTCCGGCGGAGGCCGAAACCTGAACAATCCCCCGCGGCTCGGGATAGAAGGGAAGCTCCAGGGCCTGCGGCACGGATCTATTTTAACACAGGACCCTCTCCTTCCCACCGGGTTTGGCCTTCGGCCCCTTTCCCGTTACATTCATAGAACATGACCGAGGAAAAGTTTCACGTACCGCACCGGTTTCCGACCTGGGTATCCTGGCTGGCTTTTACCCTGGGGATAACGGGTTCCCTTTCCCTGCGGCTCATTCTGGTGGCCAAGGCCTACCGCCCCCAGCTCATCGATCTCCTCTGGTACATAGGGGTCTGCGGCAACATGATCTTTTTTCTCTTTCGCTCTTATATCACCGCCCGGCGCCGGCGGACCATCCGCGAACTCCATCTCCTGGAAAAGCTGGAAAAACAGGCCGATCTCTCCCCCACCGATCTGGAGGCCCTGCGTTATCTGGTGGCCAGTCTGGCGGTGTCCAAGGAGCGCTGGAACTATGCCATTATTTCCCTCTTTTCCCTGGCGGCCATCCTCTGGGACCTCTGGTTCCGCTTCAGCCGATAGCCCTTAACCGGCAGCGGGTTCCCGGCGGGCTTCCCGGAGCAAGCGACAGAACTCGGCCCTTTCCGAATCGCGGCAGGCCCTCAAGGCCGCCCATTTTAGAACGATAGGGGCCATAAAGGTGGTGAGAAAGGCCATGATTACCAGGGCCGAAAACTGGCTCGGGGTGAGCAGGGGTGCGGAGATCACCCCGCGGGAAAGAAGCTCCTGGCTCAGATTCATGGCCACCGCGGCCACGATGAGTT
>NZ_WFVX01000092.1:0-24697 GCF_015491435.1 Thermosulfurimonas sp. | reverse complement strand
TCTCTCCGTAGCCCGCGACCTGGGGCTCAAGGAGCCCTATCAGGGTTCGGTAGCCCTGGTTTCCGGGGAGATCGCCCAGGACCTGGCTTATTATCTTACCATCTCCGAACAGATACCCTCTGCGGTGGCCCTGGGGGTGCTGGTGGATGTGGACGGCTCGGTCAAGGAGGCCGGAGGGTTCCTGGTGCAACGTATGCCTCAGGCCGATGAGGAGGATATCGCCAGCGCGGAAAAGGCCCTTTCCACCCTGGCCCCGGTAACCGAACTCCTCTCCCAGGGGCTTTCCCCGGAGGAGATCCTGGAGCGTATCTTTCCCGGACGTATCGAGATCCTTGAACGTCGGGAGGTACGCTATCGGTGTCGCTGTTCGCGGGAACGGGTGGAAGCCGCTCTGGCCGCCCTGGGTCGGGAGGAATTGCTTGAACTCATCGCCCACGGGAAACCCGCCCGGGTGACCTGCCATTTCTGCGGAAGGGGATACGAAATCCCCGTGGAGGACCTCCGGCGGATCCTGGCCGGACTGGAAAGGCCGCATTGAAGGGTTATCTCCTTCTCTGGAAACTTCTGCAGGAGGGGGTGGAGACCGGGGTTTTCCCCGGTGCGGTGGTGGGTATCCGAACCCCCGACCGAAAGGTCTTTTTAACCGCGGGCTACCGGGGACTTCTCCCGCGGCCCGAGGAAAACGAGGAGGATACCCTTTACGACCTGGCCTCGCTTACCAAACCCCTGGCCACCACGATCTCCGTAATGCGCCTTCACGGGGAGGGAAGACTCTCCCTTGGAGCCCCGCTTTCCTGTTTTTTTCCCCGGGAATACTTCGGGGAGAAGGCCTATTTAAGGGTGACCGTAAGGGATCTCCTTTCCCATCGGGGGGGATTTCCGGCCTGGCGTCCCTATTTTGAGCGGCTTCTGGCCCTTCCCCGGACCGCGAGAAGGGAACACCTTCTGCGCTTTATCCTCTCCGAACCCCCGGTTTTTTCCCCGGGTGAGGGGGAGCTTTATAGCGATCTGGGGTTTTTTCTCCTGGGGGAAATCGTGAGCAGGGTTTCGGGAAGACCCTTGGAGGAATACGCCGAGGAAAGCCTGGGTAAGCTCATTCCAGAATACGCCGGGGAGCTCCTTTTTCGCCCCCTGGACAAGGGGGTCCCTTCCCGGAGGATAGCTCCCACGGAAAGGTGTCCCTTTACCGGGCGCTGGCTCCGCGGGGAGGTGCACGACGAGAACACCCGGGTCCTGGGCGGAGTTTCGGGGGCCGCCGGACTTTTCGGAAGTGCCCGGGCGGTGCTGGCCCTCCTGGAAGTTCTGCTGGAGGTCTGGAAGGGCCGGCCAAAAGGGGGGCTTTCTCCGCAGATCCTGCGCTATTTCTGGGGGTTTCGCGGGCGGGGAGGTCTGA
Organism: Thermosulfurimonas sp.; assembly: GCF_015491435.1. Classification (NCBI taxonomy): domain Bacteria; kingdom Pseudomonadati; phylum Thermodesulfobacteriota; class Thermodesulfobacteria; order Thermodesulfobacteriales; family Thermodesulfobacteriaceae; genus Thermosulfurimonas; species Thermosulfurimonas sp. Next base: position 23,304 of record NZ_WFVX01000092.1, on the reverse strand, counting down.
GGGCCCTGGGTTTCGATCGCCCTTCGTTCCGGGATTCCAGCACCGGCCCTTTCTTCCCCCGCACCGCCCTGGGGCATCTGGGTTACACCGGTGGCGCCTTCTGGCTGGTTCCAGAAAAGGAGGTGGCGGTGGTCCTTCTCAGCAACCGGGTGCATCCCTCCCGTAAGAACGAGAAGATAAGGGCCTTTCGTCCTCGCTTCTTTTCCGAGGTGGCCCTTTTTCTGCGGTGTTACCGCAGAGCGAAAATGTCACCCTAACTGCAAGGGGAAAATGTCACCCCCTTCCTGAGTCCTCTTTTTAAGCCTGAGTCTGGTCTTTCGGCAAGCCTTCTTTTGCCTCCTGACCTCCTCATAAGGAATCAGCTCCCCTCCCGGGTGATAAATCCTGAAGCTCCCATCAAATAACTTTCTTACTTCTACTTTTACCCCAGAAAGCCTCATGGTGAGCCTGGGCGGTTTGAGCTGCAAAATCCTCCCTTCTACCGAAATCGTAAAATCCCCTTTGACCTTCCTTTCCATCCTTTGACTCAAAATTTCTTTGAGATTGGACGGAGGCTTCCTCCAGGCCGGATCTTTATCTTCAGCCTCAACCGCAAATCTACGGTTGTAGCGAGGAATAAAAATCTCCCGAAGGTAGCGGTTTGCCTCATCTGGGGTATGTATGCCTTTGGCCGCCAGCTCTTTTCTTAGGCGATCCTGGAAGGTCCTGAAGGATCTTTCTATTCGGCCTCTGGCCTGAGGGCTTCGGGCATAGATGAGGCCTATGTCTAATTCAGCCATGGCGGTCTGAAAAGCGGTAGGCTTTTCGGCGGACTGTTTCACATGGACTCCTTCGTGTCGAGTGGTGAGGAAGATAGAATGGCGATCGAGGTAGAAGCGTAAAGGAAGTCCGTAGCGAAGGAAGAGGTTGTAGCAGAGGCGGAAGTAATCCTTCACGGTTTCCCGTGGGACAAAAAGGCCGGAGAGGGCTTTTCCGGTGGCATCGTCCAGGGCCAGAAGCAGAGTATATTTCTCTTGGCCGAACCAGACCTCAATGGAGCCATCAAGAAAGACGATTTCTCCTTCTTTTTTGGAGCGAGGGCGTCTTTTTCTTCGTCTGTATTTTTGGGCTTTAGGTTTATAGAGTTTGGCTTCTATAAGCCAGGATCTTACGGTTTCGCGGGAAATAGCGATACCGTGTTCTTCTTTCAGGGTATCGGTGAAATGAGAGAGGTTGAAGTCCTGGTACTGAGAGCGGAAGAGGTGGAGGACTTTTTGTTTTAGTTCTTGGGGGTAGGCATTGTGAGGTGAGCGGCCACAATTTCCGTGGATCAGGGCTTTGGGACCTGATTCGCGGAATTTTTTCTTTAAGCGTTTGAAATGTCTTTCGGAGATGTTGAGGGCCTGGGCGCCTTCTTTGGAGGTAGTTATTCCCAGGACGGCCATAGAGAGGACATGGTAACGATGGGCCACTTTCATGATCCGCCCCTCCTTCTTTTGCCGATTTTCCATAGGCTCGACCTCCGGCAGGAGAATTCGAGCCTATGGTTTTACCAGGAGGGGGTGACATTTTGGCTTTGCAATTAGGGGTGACAAAATCGCCTTGCAGTAACAACCTAGATCCATCCAACTTGACTTTCTGGCCGCTTGGAATTATTAAGATTTAAGCTTTGGGGATGGAGTCCCCCGTAACCGCCCGCGGGGCCGGGCTGATGACTCCTGCCGTGCAGGCTTCTGTAGCGGGAGGAGTCGTAATCTTCTAGCGACGGCCCCGCTATATTAGGAGCCTGCAAAAAGGCCCCGAAATTACGGGAAGGGAGGACTCTGATGCCCCGGTATATTGTCTTTACCCATCTCATTTCTTGCCTCTTTTGTTTTTCTCCTACCTGATCTCCAGAATCTCCAAGCCCTTTGAATAGCTTTCAGGCCGTCGTCCGGTCCGCGGTTACTTTATAAGCGGAGCGGAAAGGAGGCATCTATGGAAAAGCGTATTCTATTCAATATCCTGCAGGTATTGGTAGTTATGGGGTTTTCGCCTCTGGCGGTGGGAGTACTCAACCGCCTCAAGGAAATCGTGCAGTCCAAACGGGGGCCAAGCATCTTTCAGCCCTACCGGGATCTCTGGAAGCTCTTTTCCAAGGACGAGGTCGTACCGGAAGAGGCTTCCTGGATATTCCGCGTGACCCCCTACATTGTTTTTGTGGCCCCCATCTTCGTGACGCTCCTTATCCCTGTGCTTACCGATTATCCCCTCTTCTGGGCTTTTATGGCCGACATGGTAGGTGCCGGATTCGTCCTGGCGCTTGCCGGATTTTTCACGGCCTTGGCGGCCGTGGATACGGCCAATCCTTACGGGCCCATGGGCGCAAGCCGCACCCGTATGATCGGCTTCCTGGCGGAACCGATCTTTCTCATCGTCTTTTTTACCGTCTCCTTTTTGGCCGATTCCACCATTCCCTTTATCGTGCAGAAAAAATGGGTGACCCCCCTTTCTAACTTTTTCGAGCCCTCCCATATCCTGCTCCTGGTGGCCTTTGTCATGCTCATCCTGGCCGAGAAGGGACGCATCCCGGTGGATAACCCCTCGGGTCATTTCGAACTGGCCATGATCGAAGAATCCAAGAGCCTTGAATACTCGGGGCGGGGTGCCGCGCTGATGAAGTGGGGCAGCTTTATGAAGTTTTTCGTGCTCATGATCGTCTTCCTGAATGTCCTTCTGACACCCTGGGGGCTCGCTTCGACCCTGAGCTGGGGAGCGGTCTTAGGGGCCATCCCCCTGGTGCTGTTCAAGATTCTGGTATTCATCGTATTCCTCGTTTTTATCGAATCCTCCTTGGCGAAGCTGAGGCTCTTTCGGATAAACGAATTCATGAGCGCCGCCTTTGTTATCGCCGTAATCGCCATGCTGATGGGTGCCTTTAAGCACTAAGGAGGCGAACGATGCAAACCTTTCACGGTATGACCCCCCTCATAGACCATCTGAACGCGCTGGCCGGAGGTTTATTCATTGTCGCCGCTTTAGGGATCGTGGCCACACGCCAGGTGCGTGCCTGCCTCAAATTTTTCATCTTTCAGTCGATTTCCCTGGCAGCCTCCGCCTTCCTCTTGGGGGCCAGGCCCTTTTCCGTGCACCTTATGGCCGTGGGAGTCATTAACCTGGTGACCAAGGTCATCTTTCTACCGTGGCTTCTGGGGCGTCTGGTAAGGGAAGAGGTTTACACACGACGGGAAATCAACCAGGTTCTCAGTATTCCCGCCTCCCTTCTCCTGGCTCTCTTGCTTACGGTTGCGGCCTACTTTTTCTGCCTGCCCTGGTTGAAGGCCGCCCACATCATGGGTGCCCCCCGGATCAATCTGCCCGTGGGGCTGGCGGGCCTTCTCCTTGGGGCCTACACGCTGGCCAACCGTCGGGAAGCGGTCCCGCAGCTTTTGGGGCTCCTGGCCATGGAGAACGGGGCCTTTTTCGCCGGGATCGCCATAGCGCCTGATCTTCCGCTTATCGCCGAAGTGGCGTTGGCCTTTGACCTTCTCGTTTTCATTTTCGTGGTCGGGGTGCTTACCCGGGCGGTCCATGAACGAGTGGGAACCACCGCCGTGGGCGCCCTTAACAGCCTCCGGGAGGAGGGACACCAATGATATTGCTGGCGATTGTAACCATACCTTTAGCCGTTGCCGTGTTGTCCGCCTTTTTCCGTAGCCAACGCCTTGCCTCCGCCATGACCTTCATGGCCGCTGTGGCCATCCTGGGACTTTCGGCGGGAGCAGCCCTGAACATAATAACCTCTCCGAACCATCTGCTGGTGGCCATACCCCACTGGCTGGCTCTTGATGCCCTGAGTGCGGTCATTCTCTTGCTGGTGGCTGTAGTGAACCTCACGGCAGCGCTTTTCTCCATGGGCTACATGCACTTCAGGGACCCGGGTGGTGTCCGGCGATACTATCTGAACTACAACCTCTTCGTCTTTTCGATGCTCCTCGTGCCGCTCATCCAAGAGCCCAGCCTCGTCTGGGTTGCCGTGGAGCTAACCACCGTCTTTTCCGTGCTGCTGGTCGGTTTCGAAGACACGCAGGAGGCCCTGGAGGCTGCCTGGAAGTATGTGGTTCTCACCATCATGGGGGCGGCCATCGCCCTCTTCGGCTTCCTGATGCTCTATTGGGCCGCGAGGCAAGCCGATGTTCCCCATCATACATGGTCGGGGCTCCTTGCGGTGGCGCCTCAGATGTCGCCGGTGCTACTTAAGGCGGCCTTTGTTTTTATTCTGGTGGGCTTGGGCGCCAAGATCGGGCTGGTGCCGCTTCATACCTGGCTGCCGGATGCCCACAGCCAGGCGCCGACGCCCGTTTGCGCCCTCCTTTCCGGTGTGGAAACCACCACCGTACTTTACGTGATACTCCGTCTCTTACCCGTAGTGTCCCAAGCCCCCGCCATTCACGCCCATACGTGGATACTGGCGTTCGGGCTGATCTCCGTGGGTACGGCGGCCTTCCTTTTGATAAATGTCCGGGATTACAAACGGCTCTTTGCCTTTTCCACCGTGGAACACATGGGGATCATCATGGCCGCAGCCGGCCTAGGGGGCGCTTCGGCCCATGCCGCGGCCATGCTTCAGATAATCGCTCATTCCTTTACCAAATCGTTTTGTTTCTATACCGCTGGTGGGCTTCTTCTGGAGATGCGGACCCGGGATATTTCCTCGGTGCGCGGGTTGATTCGCAGGGAGCCTTTCACGGCTTCGGCCCTGCTTCTCGGAGGGCTGGCCATTGCGGGGGCGCCGCCGTTTGCCCTTTTCCTTAGTGAGTTCTCCATTTTGAGGGCCGGATTGAACCGAGGCCAGTATCTGGCCGCGGGGCTCTTGGTGATTTTCATTGCCATTGCCTTTTCTGCCATCATGAACCACATAAGCCGCATGGTGTTCGGCCCAGACGAAGGCGGTGGTTCCCTTCGTTCCGGGTCCCTACCCCTGAGCTGCAAAATTACCCTCATAATCGCGGCCATACCGGTTATCGTGCTTGGAATCTACATTCCGGGGGCCCTGCAAAAGCTAATCGCCCTCGCCGCAGCGGTCATAGGAGGTTAGCCATGAAGCTGCAAGAAACGCTCAGGCAGGTGCAGGCCCTTTGGCCGGAGGTGGAGATCAATATGGACGCGCCTTCCATGACGGCCGAGATTCGCTGCAAGCCTAAAGAAGTGGCCCCGCTATGCGACTGGTTGTTTCACCAGCAAAATTATCATTTTGGCGGTCTGGTGGTGGAAGAAAATGGCCGGTGGGAGCTCTACTATCTTTTCGTGGGGGAGGGTGAGAGGGGGCGCATTCAGGTGAGAACCAGTGCACCTCTTGAAGAGCGGCGCTTTGAGAGCGTAAGCGTGCGTATTCATGCCGCTGACTGGCACGAACGCGAGGCCGAGGACCTTTTCGGGCTGATCTTCGAGGGTCATCCGCGCCTGGGCGATTTCATTCTGCATGACGATGTCTGGGGGGAAGGCGTCGAACCCATGCGCAAGGGGTCCGACCTGAAGAAGATCCTTTCCAAACGCAGGCCGCGTGAGGAGTGGCGCCCTATAAGGATCGTGGATGTGCCCGGAGCCTTCGTCATGCCCATAGGCCCTGTCTTTTCCGGAGTGGCCGAATCCGTCCATTTTCAGCTGGAGACCATCGGAGAGGAGGTCCTTCGTGCCTTCCCCCGGCTCTTTTTCAAGTACCGGGGTGTGGAAAAGATGGCGGAAGGGCGTTCCGCAGACGATGCCCTGCTTTTGGCTGAAAGATTTGCGGGCGCAACGGCCTTCTCCCATGCCCTGGCTTTCAGTATGGCCCTCGAGCAGATCCGGAAAGTGGAGGTGCCGGAGCGCGCCCTGGTATTGCGCTGCTTTTTTGCGGAACTGGAGCGCCTGCGCAGCCACCTGGGGACCATCGAGGATATTTGTAACTCCACCGGACTGGCAGTGGGCGCAAGTCAGGTGGGCATCCTGGAAGAAGAGGCCCTGAGACTTACGGGTTCTCTCGCCGGTCATCGCTATCTTTTTGGTTTGGCTATTCCGGGAGGACTAAGCCGCGATTTCGACAACGAAACCTTGCGGGAGGCCGTTAGCAGGGCCAAAGGAATCGTTCGTCATCTGGAGGAGATCGAAAGACTCCTGATCAACACCAGCAGTTTTCTGGACCGAATCGAAGAGGTGGGGATTGTCAGGAAGGATCAGGCCCGCGAATATGGGCTGGTAGGGCCGGTGGCCCGTGGCTCCGGCTACTGCAACGACCTCCGGAAACTTCAACCATATGCGGCATATAGGGCCTTTGAGTTCAGGACGCCCTGCGAGGAAGAGGGAGACGGCTACGCCCGCCTCAGGGTTCTCTTCGCCGAGGTCCGGGAGTCGTTGCGCCTCATGGAACAGGCCCTCTCCGAACTTCCGGACGGACCGATCTTTGTGGAGAGCGAACCTGCGGCAGGGGTGGCCTTAGCCGGGGTGGAGACCCCGCGCGGCACCACCTGGCACTGGGTGCGCGTTGATGAAGAGGGGAAGATCCAGAGGTACCGCCTGATTACGCCCTCTTTTATCAACTGGCACGGATTTCACCTGGCGGCGGAAAATTTTGCCTTCCAGGATTTCCCCATCATCTTAGCCACCTTCGGGCTCTCTGTAGCAGAAAATGATAGGTAAGAAAGGAGTCGGGCTATGAGTAGATGGGTCTTAAAGGGATTGCAGACCGGTGTCGTCACCACGCGGTACCCCGCAGGGGAAGAACTCTCTCCCGGGACCACTCCGGGCCTGCCGCAGGCCCTGCCCTGCGGAGAGGCCGAAAGCGAGGCCCTGATCTCGCGCTGTCCCACAGGGGCCCTGCGCCGGGCGGTGGGCCAGGTGGCGGTGGACCATGCGCGGTGCGTGCACTGTTATCGCTGCGCCCGCGGCATAGCCGAGCCACTTCCGTGGGAGAAAGGGTTCGAGTGGGCGATCTTCCGGGGCGAATCGGAGGTGCCTAAAACATTTGAGCGGTCCTTGCACATTCGCGTGGTCGATGCCGGCGATTGCGGCGCCTGCCTCAACGAGGTCAAACTCCTGAACAATCCCTTCTACAACATGCACCGGCTGGGATTTTTCATCACGCCCACACCGCGCAAGGCAGACGTCCTCTTGGTTGTGGGCCCGGTGACCTACCACATGGAGACCGCCTTGCTTAAGGCTTACGAGGCCATGCCCATGCCAAAACTGGTCATGGCCGTGGGGACCTGTGCCCTAAGCGGCGGGATTTTCGGGCCGGGGTTTGCGACCGGCAGGGGGGTGGCCGACCTACTGCCCGTTGACGTGGAGATCCCCGGCTGCCCGCCCCCGCCGCTGGCCATCCTGCACGGCCTGCTGGTGCTTGCCGGTCGCAAACCGGCGGCTCAATCGAAAGAGCCGACTGTCGCAGGCTAAAGGAGGAGGCACGCCATGATTGCTTTCGCTCATTTACTGGCGCTAACCTTCGGTATCTACTTTTTGGGAACAGTAGCGGTGCTACTGCTTCCGAGGAAGGCGGCCCGCCCGGCCCTGGTTTTTTTCGGGGGTGTGGGCTCTCTCGCGCTTCTTGTCTCCGGCATATGCGCCCTTTTTTCCGGCCATTCTTACAGCGCTTCCTTGTGGACCATTCCTTACATCGGAAACTTAACCATAGCTGTGGATCGTTTATCGGCCTTTTTCCTGGTGGTGACTTCCATAGTCGCCATGCCAGCTTCGCTTTTTGCCGCGGTCCGAAATGATGGCCAATATTCTCGTTCTCTTGCGGTACTGTTTCTAGCTTTGCTCCTTAGCCTCTTTCTGGTCCTAATCGCCGCCAATGTATTTTTGTTTTTCGTGACCTGGGAAATCATGTCCATTCTTATTTATCTCATGATCAATCAAGGAAAGCAGGAACGTCCGGGATATCTCATGCTGGCCACAAGCGAAACCGGTACGCTTGCTGTACTGGTCGCCTTGCTTTTGTTGTCCAGAACTACGGGCACGCTTTATTTTGAAGGAATGAAAGCGGGCAATTTCAGTATGACCCCCGCTCTTTATTGGGTCATTTTTATTCTTTCCTTTGCAGGGTTCGGCGTTAAAGCCGGTCTCATTCCTCTCAATTTCTGGCTTCCGCGGGCCTATACCGCGACTCCCCCCTCCTATATTCCGCTTATGGCCGGGGCCACCCTGAATTTGGGGCTGTACGGTATCATTCGGGTGAATATGACTTTCTTGCCCATGACCCAGGCCGGCCCCGGAGTGATCATGCTCGTCATCGGCTCCATCACGGCCTTTATAGGCGTCCTGTACGCCACCATTGAAGACGACCTCAAGACCCTGCTTGCGCATAGTTCTATTGAAAATGCAGGGATCATTACCGCGTCTCTCGGAGCGGGCGCCGTCTTTCTTGCTTCAGGTCACCGGGTGGCGGCGGCCATGGCCCTTGTCGCCGCATTCTATCATCTATCCAACCATTCTGTATTCAAGACCTTGCTTTTTATGGGGGCCGGGGAACTGGAAGGCGCCACAGGGATACGCAGCCTCGACCGGCTGGGTGGTCTTCTCAAGCGGATGCCCTGGACGGGGTTTTTCGTCCTGGTAGGGGCGCTTTCCATTTCCGCGATGCCGCCCTTTAACGGCTTCGTGAGCGAGTGGCTGACCTTCGAATCGTTGCTGCGCAGTGTCGAATTGTCCTCCCTCGGCATAAAGATAGCCTTTGTGGCCGCCGGGGTCGTTCTTGCGCTCACCGCCGGCCTTGCAGTGACCTGCTTCGTGCGGGCCTTCGCCATGGGGTTCTTGGGTATGCCCCGTTCAGAAGCCGTGCATAAGGCCCGAGAAACCAGAATTTCGGCCCTGGTACCCATGGCCTTCCTTGCCCTTCTGTGCTTGGTTCTGGGTGTGCTACCCACTTACGTAATTCCGACCCTAGATAAAGTGATTGCGCCCATTGCGGGCGCAAGTGGAACGAAGGCCTTAGTGCCCCCGTTTTTCAAGAACGCTTTGGCAGCTAGGGAGTTGCCCCCCAAGTTTGTGGCCGAGTTTCACGATCTCGGGGCCCAGGTCGGCAAGAATCTTTTGCCCGGTCGCGGTCTGGCGGTGATTCATCGGGGCGGTCAGGAGAATCCGGTGGTCTTCGCCATGTCCACCTCGTACATGTTCGTAACTCTTGTGATCTTTCTGGTCTTCTGCGCGGGTGCGGTGTGGCTCCTGGTGGCCCGACATAGAAAGGTGGAGCGTCGTCCCAGATGGGACGGAGGGGTAAGACGCTTCCTGCCGGAGATGACCTATACCGCTACGGGCTTTGCTCAACCGGTGAGGGTTATCTTTGAAGCCATCCTGCGTCCCAAGATGGTGAGCCGTCGCGAAGTCATCGCAAGTCACTTTCGGGTATCGATCGAGCAAAAGCGCGAGGAAGTACACCTGGTGGATCGTTTCGTATTGTACCCGATGACGAGGGCCGCCCAGAGGACCTCTTCTTTCCTGGCCAGAATGCACAACGGCCAGATAAACGCCTATGCAGCTTATGCCCTCCTGGCCCTCGTAGTATTTCTTATTATGGCCTTGGCCGTCTAAGTTCAGGGGAGAGGCAAAAGGAACTAGAGGCCAGCTGATTCGGCTGTCTAAAATAACCGTCAGCAGAGCCGGTTGCTGAGCTTGGGAACAGCTATATTCTCTGAAATTTTATTTGAGAGAGGTTATGAACAAAAATAGAGCTATCTATTTCATAATTTTGCTTGGATTGGTAAGTCTTTTTTCAGATATGACTTATGAGGCAGCAAGGAGTATCTCTGGGCCCTATCTTTCCTTTCTGGGAGCAAGTGCAGTTGCGGTGGGCTTTGCTGGGGGTTTTGGAGAGTTTGCAGGCTACAGCCTGAGATTTCTTTCGGGATGGCTGGCAGACAAGATCAAAACATATTGGGCTTTTATAATTTCTGGCTATGCCTTAAGTTTGTTTGCTGTCCCAGCCCTGGCTTTAGTTCATTCCTGGAAACTTGCGGTGATTTTATTGGTACTTGAAAGGCTCGGGAAGGCCTTACGCACCCCTGCGAGAGACACCCTTCTTTCCTACGCCACCTTTCGCATCGGTAGAGGTCTCGGTTTTGGAATACACGAGGCCCTTGATCAAGTGGGGGCTGTAGGTGGCCCCCTTTTAATTGCCCTTGTTTTTTATTTGAAAGGAGGCTACAGGGAAGCCTTCTCAGTGCTTCTCATCCCTGCTCTCATTGCCCTAAGCCTGCTTATCGTGGCAAGAAAGCTTTTTCCCATGCCTCAAGATTTTGAACTCTCCCCAAAAAGAATCTATGTCCTTGAGAGTAAAGGCTTTCCTAGAAGTTACTTTCTCTATCTCATAGCCATGGGGTTCTTTGGAGCGGGCTTTATAGATTTCATACTGATTGGATTCCACCTTGAAAGAGCAGGCCTTATCCCAAGGGAGCACATTCCCCTTCTCTACGCCCTTGCCATGGGAATAGACGCCCTTTTTGCCCTTATTCTCGGCTATCTCTTGGACCGCATTGGTCTTAAAGCGGTGTTTCTGGGAATTTTTCTTGACCTTTTTGCTGTACCCCTTATTTTTCTCGGTAAGCTTACCCTTTTGATAGTTTTAGGAATTATATTCTGGGGGATAGGGCTTGCTTCTCAGGAATCCATCATTAGAGCTTACATTGCGGAGCTTGTTCCTGCTGAAAGAAGGGCAGAAGGCTACGGGCTTTTCAGTGCGGTTTTTGGAATTTCTTGGTTTGTAGGAAGCCTTTTTATGGGGCTACTGTATGAGGTTTCCCCTGGCAGTCTTGTGGTATTATCTCTCGTTTTGCATGCGGTTTCACTTCTTTTGTTGAGCGGTAATGCTCCTTTGGTACGGCTCACCGACTGATTGAAAGCGCTCAGCCCGGTCAGGCGAGTGATCTATTGTGGGGCACCTCTGGGGCACTGCACGAACTCACGATTTCGCTAAATTTTTCGCGGGATCTATGCTTAGCAAAGCTAAAAAATTCAAATCCTGCCGCCCCGACCAGTTTTTGAAAGAGAAGGCAGGAAGGTTAATAAATCCGCCGGATTAGCGGTAGTGTTTGCGGATGGGTTTTAATATTCTCCATACACAGCGGACACCTTTCTTAAAGGTTACCAGATCTCCCTTTCCGAAGTGTACCTTGGAACCATCCTCAAGTTCTACTTCGGCTTCGCCTTCCACTACATAGAAGGTTTCGTCTTCGGGATAGTACCAGTCGAATTCGCTTTCTTCCTTTTCCCAGACCGGCCAGTTGAAGACTCCGAGTTTTTGGATCTCTTCGGAAGAGGGTTTCCGGATAAGGACTTTTTCTTCGCTACCCATGCGGCCCTCCCTCAAGGGTGTACTCAGGAGTAATTATAGCATTATTTTTTCTCCGGAGTCTTCCCGGGCCGGAGGTTTATCTATTCCAGTTCGTAAGAATAGTAGAGGGCAATGCCCTTTTTGCGGGCGTATTCTTCCACTTCCGGAGAGGAGATCATGTGGGTGACCAGAACCAGAAAGGTTCGGGGAAGGAGTTTTTGCAGGGGCTTTACCTTGCGCCGGATAAAGCGATCTATATCGTTTTTGGAAAGCTGGGCCTTGGCTTCGCCCAGAATTACCACCTCTTCACCGTTTCTTTGCGCGTGTCCGTAAATATTTACTTCCAGGTGGCGGCCCTTTTCGTCGGCAAGAAAGGTTCGGAGAAGACGGTCTTTCACCCGCAGCCCGTGATCCTTTTCCAGGAGGGGAGGAAGGCCCTTATAAGCCTGATTTTCCAGGGTGTAGCCCACGGTGATACTGAGCCCGCCGAGGTGTTGCCTGACCTCCTTCATCTCATCCTTCATGCGCCCCATCTCTCCGGTGAGTTTCCTGACATCCTCGGTGAGCTGGTCCACCCGCTGGGTAAGCTGATCCATTCGCTGGGTGAGCTGATCCATTCTTTCCGTAAGCTGATCCACCCGCTGAGTGAGTTTCCTGACATCCTCGGTAAGCTGGTCCACCCGCTGGGTAAGCTGGTCCATCCTCTGGGTGAGTTGGTCCACCCGCTGGGTGAGTTGGTCCACCCGTTCGGTAAGCTGGTCCATCCGCTGAGTGAGTTGATCCACTCGTTGGGTGAGCTGATCCATCCTCTGAGTCAGCTGATCCACCCGCTGAGTGAGCTGGCCCATCTGCTGGGTGAGTAGGTTAAGGTTTTCGCCCTGTTGTCGGACGATCTCTTTTAACTCGTTAAATTCCACTTTGGTTACGGTCTGGGCCAGATTTTCGTAGATTTCGGAGAGGGCCTTAAGTAACTTTAAGGCCGCCTCCTCCCCGAAACTGGCCCGAAAGTCTTCGAAGTATTTGAAGGGATTGAACATATCTCCAAAATATCCACCGTAAAAACAAAAATCAAGCCCGCTACCGCCTCCAGAAAGGATGACTCCTCTCGCATTGACTCTCCCGGAAAAACGATATAAAAAAAGACCAAATGTATCGAGAAAGCCAAAAATTAGAGGACCTGAAAGCCAATTTTTTATTCAAGGAGGAACTTTCGGCAGAAGAAGTAAAGTCTCTGGCCCGTCAATGGCAGGAGGAATATGGCCCGCGAGCCCTGGAGCGTTGTATCCAGGCCTGCCACCGCTGGGCCAGGCAATCTCTGGCGGAAAACCGCCAGAGAAGTGAGTATCTGGAGCGTATAGTTCCTCTTTACTTTCTTCTTTATCAGACCGTTTTGCTTTCCCGCCATGCTTCCAGCCGGGAGGAATTTTTGCAGGGGCTGGCCCGACTCCTTTTTCAGTCCCCGGGGATTCGGGCGATTCTGATAAAACTGGAGGACCAGACCCTGGCCTATCCGGAGGAAGCCTCCTCCCTGGCCTATAGATTTCCGTCCCGGTACCTCAACGATCCGGAATGGACGTGTCAGGCGCGCATCCTTTCCCCGGGGGAACTTCCGGAACCCTTTCCCCTGCAGTCCGGTCCGCTGGGGGTGGCTAAATGGATCCTTCTTCCCCTGATGCTGCGGGGCTGGGTCTCCGGAATACTCCTGGTAGGGACTTCGCAGAAGGTCTTTTCGGACTGGGAAAGGGTCCTTCTCCTGGAGGATCTTCCCGAGCAGATCAACGCCTCCCTGGAAATCATCCAGGAAAAGAAGCTGGAGGAGGGGCCCCTCTTTGATCCGCTTACCGGTTTACCGCTTGAGGGTTATTTCCTGGTGCTCACCGAACAGAGGCTTCGGGAGGCCCGGTCGCGGGGTCAGCGTCTCCTCATGCTGGCCATAGGGGTGGATCGCATGGTCCACGTGAATCAGGCCTTCGGTTTTCGCACCGGAGATGAATTGTTGCGTATCCTGGCCGAAAGGCTGAAAAACTTTGCGGATCCCTCCGGAGAGATAGCCCGGGGAAGGAGCGAGACCTTCTATCTCCTGGTTCCCGAGCCCCCGGATCTCTCGGATTATCTGGAAAGGCTTAAGGGGGCTTTAAGCGGTCCGGTGGATCTGGGGAGATTCCTCCTGGAGGTTACCCTTTCCATAGGTGTGGCCCGCTTCCCTCAGGATGCCCCTTCTCCCGGAGCCCTTCTCCGCCGGGCCCGCACCGCCCTTCACGAAGCCAAACGGCTGGGCGGAAACCGGGTCGCGTTCTTTTCCGAGGATCTCCATCGCCGGGCCCGCACCTTCCTTACCCTCCTGCCTCGCCTCCGGAAGGCCCTGCGCCACAAGGAATTTGTGGTCTTCTGTCAGCCGCGCCTGGATCTGCGAGAGGGACGGATCTGCGGGGGAGAGATTCTGGTGCGCTGGCAGGATCCCGAACGCGGGCTGATACCGCCCGGGGAATTCATCTGGGTCCTCGAGGAATCCGGGCTCATCAGCGAACTGGGGCTCTGGGTGGCGGAGGAAACCTGTCGCATCCTCCTTGACCTCCCCCGGGAGATGTTTGTGGCCCTGAACCTCTCCTTTAATGTCTCTCCTCGACAGCTCTGGGGAGCCAATTTCGTTCCCCGTTTTCTGGATATCCTGCGAAGGTACCGGCTTTGCCCCACCCGCATCAAGATCGAGATCACCGAAAGCATTTTCATCGAGCACACCGAGGAAATCACCGAGGAACTGCGGAAGATTGCTCGGGCCGGGGTCAAAGTGGTTCTCGATGACTTCGGCACCGGATATTCCTCGCTCCATTATCTCTCCCGCCTTCCGGTCCACGATATCAAGATAGATCAATCCTTTGTTCAGGGGCTGCCGCATTCGGAGAGTCATCTGGAGATCGTGAAGGCCATCATCGCCCTGGCTCGGGCCCTGGGAAAGAGGGTGGTCGCCGAGGGAGTGGAGACGGTGGAACAACTTCGTTGTCTGCAACGGCTGGGGGTGGACGAGGTCCAGGGTTTCCTTTTCTCCCCTCCGGTCCCCTGGGAGAGGTTCCGCCAGTGGCTGGACGTTTTCCCCGAGGAATGGAAGACCTATCTTCAGGCCTCTTCCCGCGAAGTTGAAGATCAGGGTAATCTCTGTTAAGTCTTCCTCGTACGTCCCGTAAAGGGGTCTTCCCAAGCCCGAAAGGAGGAATCTATGAGGATCCTGGTGACCGGGGGGGCCGGTTACATCGGTTCGCATGTGGTGAAACTACTGGGAGAGAGGGGGTATGAGGTTATCACCTACGATAACCTTTCCACCGGACACGAATGGGCGGTGCTTTACGGAAAACTGATCCGGGCGGATCTGGGCGATCGGGAAACCCTGCGTAAGGTGTTTCGGGAGTTTCGTCCCCAAGCGGTCATGCATTTTGCGGCTCATATCGTGGTCCCGGAAAGCGTGAGAGATCCCCTCAAATATTATCGGAACAACGTAGTACATACCCTTCAGCTCCTGGAGACCATGGAGGAATTCGGGGTAAAGGATTTTATTTTTTCTTCCTCCGCTGCGGTTTACGGGATTCCGGAAAAGATTCCGGTTCCGGAAACCGCTCCCTTAAAACCCATCAACCCTTACGGAGAAACCAAGGCCACGGTAGAGAGGATCCTGAGGGATCTAAGCCGGGCAGGAACGGGCTTTCGATACGTGTCCCTGCGATATTTCAATGTGGCCGGAGCCGACCCGGAAGGTCGCATAGGTTTTGCCTATCCCGATCCCACCCATCTCATCATCCGGGCGGTGAAGACCGCCAAGGGGGAACTGGAAAGGCTGGAGATCTTCGGAACGGATTATCCCACCCCGGACGGAACCTGTATCCGCGATTTTATTCACGTAACGGATCTGGCTGAGGCCCACCTTCTGGCCTTGCAGTATCTTCTGGAGACCGGAAAAAGCGAGATCTTCAACTGCGGTTACGGACACGGATACTCGGTGCTGGAGGTGATTCGGGCGGTGAAAAAGGTAACCGGTCGGGATTTCCCGGTGGTCGAGGCTCCCAGGCGCCCCGGGGATCCCCCGGTGCTGGTGGCCGAGAACCGTAAGATTCGGGAAAGACTGGGCTGGCGCCCGCGCTACGACGATCTGGAGTTTATCGTGAGGACCGCCTGGGAATGGGAAAAAAGGACCTAGGGATGCTCGCGGGCCTTGCGGTTCAGACCGTAAGCCCAGGCCAGGATAACGGCCACCGCCTCGTAAAGTTCCGGGGGGATTTCGGCCTCTATCTCCAGGCGGAAGAGTTCCCGGATCAGTTCGTGATCTTCGCGAATGGGAATGCCGTGCTGGCGGGCCAGTTCCAGGATGAGTTCCGCCAGATATCCCTGCCCCTTGGCCACCACCCGGGGGGCCCGGTCCTTTTCGGGTTCGTACTTCAGGGCTACGGCCTTTTTCTTCTCTCTCCCTGGCATGAAGACCAAACCGGCTTATCTTTATGTTAGACTTTTTCGGTGATTTAGGCTATTTAATTAAATAACGTTTTCGGAGGGAGGTGGCGAATGAAACTCACACTTTCGGTTATTAAGGCGGACATTGGAGGTTTTGTAGGACATTCTACCACCCATCCCGAGGTGGTGGCCAAAGTAAGGGAGGTGGCTGAAGCCGGAAAGGAAAAGGGGACCATCCTGGATTGTTCGGTGATCACCTGCGGTGACGACATCGCCATGGTGATGACCCATACCCATGGAGTGGATGCGGAGCGGGTGCATAAGCTGGCCTGGGATGCCTTTATCGCCGGAACGGAGGTGGCCAAAAGCCTTAAGCTTTACGGAGCCGGACAGGACCTTCTTTCCGATGCCTTTTCCGGCAATGTAAAAGGGATGGGGCCCGGAGTGGCGGAGATGGAGTTTGAAGAACGCAAAAGCGAGCCGGTGATCGTCTTTTTCGCGGATAAAACCGCTCCCAGCGCCTGGAACCTTCCCCTGTACGAGATGTTTGCCGATCCCATGAATACCGCCGGTCTGGTGATTGATCCGTCCATGCACGATGGTTTTACCTTTGAGGTCATGGATGTGTATTCGGGAAAGGCCATTCTTCTCAAGACCCCGGCCGAACTTTACGATCTGCTGGTCTTTATCGGGGCCACCAGTCGTTATGTGGTAAGAGCGGTTTACCGTAATTCCGACGGTGAGATCGCCGCTGCGGCCTCCACCCAGAAACTTTCCCTCATGGCCGGTCGTTACGTGGGGAAGGACGATCCGGTGCTTATCGTGAGGGCGCAGAGCGGTTTCCCGGCGGTGGGAGAGATCCTGGAACCCTTCGGGCGTCCCTGGCTGGTGGAAGGGTGGATGCGGGGGTCTCATACCGGTCCGCTCATGCCGGTATCCTTTGCTCAGGCCAAGCCCACCCGCTTTGATGGCCCGCCCCGGGTCATCGCGGCGGGGTATCAAATCTGCGAGGGCCGACTCATCGGGCCGAACGATCTCTTTGATGATCCGGCCTTTGATGTGGCCCGGGAACGGGCGGCGCATCTGGCTAACTTCCTGCGGCGTCAGGGGATCTTCGAACCCCATCGTCTGCCTCCGGAGGAGATGGAATACACCACCCTTCCCAAGGTGCTGGAAAAGCTTAAGGATCGCTTTAAGGACGTGGGCGAACCCGAGGCCAAGGCCCCGGGTTCCGGGGAAGGCGAGGTCCACGAATAATATTTTCCGGTCTAGAATCGGCTCCGGGGGATCTCGCCTCAGGGGGGTCCCCCGGAGGAAAGAGGGTTCAGGGATTCCAGCTCTTAAGATGGCGGAGAAAGGAGTGATCCTTGCGAAACGTGCCGGAATTCAGGCTCTATAACACCCTTACCCGCAGCAAGGAGGTCTTTGAGCCGCTTTCACCCCCCAGGGTCAATATGTACGTTTGCGGTATTACCGCTTACGATGAGGCTCACCTGGGGCATGCTCGGGCGGCGGTGGTGTTCGATGTCCTTTATCGTTTCCTGAGGTATCTGGGTTACCGGGTGGTATATGTTCGTAACTATACCGACATAGATGACAAGATCATCAACCGGGCGCTAAGGGAGGGCCGTTCCTGGCAGGAGATTGCCGAACAGTACATCCGGGAATATCAGGAGGAGATGGCGGCCCTGGGGGTGTTAAAGCCCACTCATGAACCCAGGGCTACCGAACATATTCCGGAGATGATCGCCCTGGTGGAAAGATTACTGGCCCGGGGGGTGGCCTACGTGGTGGACGGAGAGGTTTACTTTGCCGTGGAGAAGTTCCCCGGCTACGGCAAGCTTTCCGGTCGCCGGCCGGAAGACATGCTGGCCGGGGCGCGGGTGGAGGTTTCGGAGAAGAAACGCAATCCGCTGGATTTCGCCCTGTGGAAGGCGGCCAAGCCCGGCGAGCCCTTCTGGGATAGCCCCTGGGGCCCGGGGCGTCCGGGCTGGCATCTGGAATGTTCAGCCATGAGTCTCAAATACTGCGGGGAGACCCTGGATATTCACGGCGGAGGCCTGGACCTCATCTTTCCCCATCACGAAAACGAGATCGCCCAGAGCGAAGCCGCCACCGGAAAACCCTTTGTGCGCTACTTTGTGCACAACGGCCTTATCACCGTAAACGGGGAAAAGATGGCCAAGAGCCTGGGCAACTATGTAAGTGTTAAGGAGTTGCTTTCCCGTTACCATCCCGAGACCATCCGGTTGTTCCTGCTCACCAAGCACTATCGCAGTCCTCTGGATTATACCGAACAGGCCATAAAGGAGGCCGAAAAGGCCCTTTACGGCCTTTACGGGAGCCTTTATTTTCTTCAGAGGATAAAATCCGTCCGGGAAGGGGAATTACGTAAAGGGGGAAGACGCCTGGCCCAGGCGCTAGAGACCTTTCAGGAACGCTTTGTCGCCGCCCTGGCCGACGATCTCAATACCGCGGTGGCGCTGGGAGAGGTGTTCAACCTTCTCTCCGAGGTGAATCGTTTTCTCCCCGCAGCCCGAGAGGCTACCTCAGCCGAGGCCCAGCTGGCCACGGAGGTGCTTAGAGTTATAAAAGATCTTCCCGGGGCCCTCCTCGGAGTGGGAGGAGCGGATCCCGAAAGCTTTATTCAGGGGGAGAGGGAGCGGAAATTGGCCCGCAGGGGGCTTTCCCGCCGGGAGGTAGAGGAAAGGCTCCAGGCCCGGGAGGAAGCCAGAAAGGCTCGCGATTTTGCCCGGGCCGATGCCCTGCGCGAGGAACTATTGCGTCTGGGAGTGGAGGTGCGGGACACCCCCTGGGGGCCCTTCTGGATGGTGGAGGCATGAAGGTACCCTGGTTCGATCTCGCCGCCATAGCCATTTTGCTGTGGTTTGTGATTCGCACCGCCTGGATCGGTTTTTTCCGGGGGCTTTCCTCCCTGGCCGGTTTGATCCTAGGGTTTGTCTATGCCGGAAATCTGGCCCCCAGGGTCCGAGACATCCTGGCTCCGTGGTTTAAGGGGTATCCCTGGCTGGAGGCCGTAAGCTGGATCCTCGGCTTCCTCATCATCTTCCTGGGGATGTTCATCCTGGCCGAGATCCTTACCCGGATCTTCGAGTCGGCCCATCTCTCCGGGTTGAATCGCCTGCTGGGAGCCCTGCTGGGATTGGTCAAGGCCTGCGTGTTTCTTTCGGTGCTTCTCTTCTTCCTGGTGAGTTTCTATCCCCGCACCTCGGAGATAATAAAGAATTCCCGGGTGATGCCTCTGGTGTTGCGGACCACCCGGATCCTTATCGAACTGGTCCCGCCGGAACTCAAACACCGTTTCAATTATCACTGGCGTCGGTATTTCGGCCCCTCGGGAAAGGCGATCTGAGATGTCCTCCGCCGGAAAGGCCTTGGAGAAATTACTGGAGATCGTGGAACGCCTGCGCGGTCCGGACGGTTGTCCCTGGGATCGTAAACAGACCCCGGAGACCCTCCGGAAGTATCTGGTGGAGGAGGCCTACGAGGCCTATGAGGCCATCGGCGAGGGGGAGGCCGCCGAGGTCCAGGAGGAGCTGGGGGACCTTCTCTTTTTGATCCTGATGATCGCCTATATCTATCAGGAAAGGCAACTTTTTACCGTGTCGGAAATGCTCGAGCTCTGTGCCCAGAAGATGATCCGCCGGCATCCGCACGTTTTCGGAGAGGAAAAAGCGGCCAGCGCCGAGGAAGTTGTGGCCAGATGGCAAAGGATCAAAGAGAAGGAAAAGAAGGAAACGGAGAGCGCGATCCTGGGAAATCTTCCCCGCAGTCTTCCGGCCTTACAGCTGGCCTACCGGCTGGGGGAAAGGGCCTCCAGGGTGGGCTTCGACTGGAACCGACCCGAGGAGGTCTTTCCCAAGTTGCGCGAGGAATGGGAGGAACTGGAAGCCTCCCTGCGTTCCGGTTCGCGGGAGGATCTGGAGGAGGAGATCGGGGATCTACTTTTCACCCTGGCCAACCTTTCCCGGAAACTGGGAGTAAATCCCGAGGAGGCCCTCAAGCGCAGCCTGGAAAAATTCCGGAGGCGCTTTACAGCCATGGAAAAATTCTTTCGGTCTCGGGGAAAGGATCTCCGGGAGGTCTCCCTCGAGGAAATGGACCGGGTATGGGAGGAGATCAAGACAGGGGAATGAATCCGGTCATCGAACTGGAAAAGGTAAGTTTTGCCTACGAGGAGGAACCGGTTCTTGAGGAAGTCTCCCTCCGCATCTATCCGGGGGATTTTTGTGCCCTCATCGGCCCTAACGGTTCCGGAAAATCCACTCTGCTCAAGATCGTGGTAGGGCTTCTTCAACCTCAGTCCGGCCGGGTGCGCCTTTTCGGGGAGGATCTTTCCTCCTTTCGGCAATGGTGGCGGATAGGTTACGTTCCCCAGAAGGTTACCGCCCTGGTGGACCGGGTGCTTCCCCTCACGGTGCATGAGACCGTGGCCCTGGGGCTGCTTAACAAACCCGTGGGGAAGTCCGAACAGGCACAACGTATTGCCGAGGCCCTGGAGACGGTAGGGCTTCCCGGGGCTTCGGGGAGACTCCTGCGCGAACTCTCCGGTGGTCAGCAGCAAAGGGTCTTTCTGGCCCGGGCCCTGGTGGGAGAACCCGAGGTCCTTCTTCTGGATGAACCCACCACCGGGGTGGATTTTGCGGCGCAGGAAAAATTTTATGATCTGCTGGGGGAGCTTAATCGCCGGGGGCTTACCATCCTCATCGTAACCCACGACATCGCCATGGTGGATCGACACGTAAAACAGGTGGCCTGTCTCAACCGGCGTCTGGTCTTCCACGGCGAACACAGCGAATTTTGCCGGCACCCGGAGATATGCGGTTTCTTTTCCGGGGGCCATCATATCCTCGGACACTGTCACTGATGGACTTAAAGATTTACATCCTCTTCTGGCAGGCCTTTCTGGCTGGTCTGGCCCTGGGAGCAGCCTCCGGGCCGGTGGGGGTATTCCTGATCCTGCGGAGGGACAGTCTCCTTCCTCATGCCCTTACCCATGTAGCCTTTACCGGCGTGGCGCTGGGGTTTCTCCTGCACGGCGCTCCGTTGCCCCTGACCCTGCTGGTAACCGTGCTTGCGGCTTTTGCGGTCATGCATATCCGGGAAAAGGCCGGCATTTACGAGGATACCGCGGTGGGCATTCTGGCCGGCCTGGGACTGGCCCTGGCCGTGGTTCTGGCCTCCCTGGCCCGCAGTTACGACGTGAGACTTCTCACCTATCTTTTCGGCAACATCCTGGTGATCACCCCGGAGGAAGCCTTTCTGGCCCTGGGTCTGGCGCTTCTGATTCTCCTTACCCTGGCCCGTTTCTGGGAGGCCCTGCTCTTTGTTTCCTTTGACGAGGAATCGGCCCGGGCCTCGGGTCTGCGGGTAAAGCTTTTGAAACTCCTGCTGGCCCTGTTGACCGCCCTTCTGGTGGTGATCGGTATGCGCCTGATCGGTCTTCTTCTGATCTCGGCCCTGATGGTTATCCCCGGGGCCGCGGCCCTGGAGGTGGCCCGCAGTTTTCGCCAGTCCCTGTGGTTTTCGGCCCTGTTCGGGACCCTTTCCGTGGCCGGAGGGCTCGTCCTCTCCGTGCTGCTCGATCTTCCGCCCTCCGGGGCCATCGTGCTCTTTTCCGGGTTCATCTTCCTGGGAGGTTTTTTGGTGCGCAGGACCGTGGTGTGATAAAATAAACGCCCGTCATGGAGCTGATAGATACCCACGCCCATTTAAATCTGGGAACGAATTATCGGGATCTGCCCGAGGTGCTGAAGCGGGCCCGGGAGGCCGGGGTTCGGGCCATTGTGGTGGTGGGGATAGATCTTAAGACCTCGCGAAAGGCCCTGGAACTGGCCCGGGATCATCCGCATTATCTCTATCCGGCGGTGGGGGTGCATCCCCACGAGGTAAAGAAACTCACCGAGGAGGATTATAAGGAACTGGAGAGCCTGGCCGGCCGGGCCGTGGCCCTGGGAGAAATAGGTCTGGACTGGGTCAAGGAATATTCTCCCCGGAAGGAACAGATGGAACACTTGGAGAGACAACTGGATCTGGCCCGGCGCCTGGGGCTTCCGGTAATCCTTCACGTGCGCGAGGCCTATGCCGAGGCCCTGGAAATACTCAGAAAGTACGCTCCTCATCCCATGGTGTTCCACTGTTTTGCCGGAGGGCTGAAGGAGGCCCGAAAGGTACTGGATCTGGGAGGATTCCTTTCCGTAACCGGGATCGTGACCTTTCCCAAGGCGGAGAATATCCGGGAGGTGGTGCGATATGTCCCCCTGGAATCCCTGATGCTTGAGACCGACTGTCCGTTTCTCAGCCCGGTTCCCTTCCGGGGAAAACGCAACGAACCGGCCTATGTGCGATATATATGCGCACGGGTGGCGGAGATTAAAGGGGTCCCGGTGGAGGAATGTGCATGGCAAACCACTCTCACCGCCCGGCGCTTTTTCGGAATCTAGTACCCCTGGTTCTGGCCTCGGGAAGCCCCCGAAGGCGGGATCTTCTCGCTGCGCTGGGGCTTTCCTTTGAGGTGGTGCCGGCCGGGATCTCGGAGGAGATATCCGGGGAGACCTCAGCCCTTCGAACGGTAACGGAGCTGTCCCGGCGCAAGGCCCGGGCGGTGGCCGAAAGGTTCCCGGAAAGGGCCATCCTGGCCGCGGATACGGTGGTGGTGTGTGAGGGACGAATCCTGGGCAAACCCCGTCATCTTGCCCAGGCCCGGGAAATGCTGTCCCTGCTTTCGGGTCGCTGGCACGAGGTCTATACCGGTGTGGCCCTGCGTTACCGGGAAAGGGAGGATGTCTTTTTCACCTGCACCCGGGTCCGGTTTCGCAACCTCTCCCCGGAGGAAATAGAGGCCTACCTGGCTACCGGTGAACCCCTGGGCAAGGCCGGGGCTTACGCCATCCAGGGTCTGGCCTCGGCCTTGGTGGTGGAGGTGCAGGGGTCGGTAACCGGGGTGATCGGGCTTCCCCTGGCCGAAACGGTGGAACTTCTCCTGCAAAGGGGGATTATTGCCCCGGGTTCCGGATAAGGGGTATATTGAAAACATGCCCGGTCCCTCCCGAGGCCGAGGATTGCTGGCCGATATAAATGTCACCCCCCTGGTGGATGTAATGCTGGTGTTGCTCATCATCTTCATGATTACCGCCCCCCTTCTCACCACCGGACTGCGGGTGGATCTTCCCGAGACCCGGGCCGGAGAGGTACGTTCCCCGGGGAAACCCCTGATAATAACCATTACCAGGGAGGGTAAGATCCTGGTAGGGCGTGAGGCCCTGAGCCTGTCCCGTCTTTCGCGCTGGCTCTCCGAGGCCCGGGCCGCAGGGCTGGTACAGGAGGTCCAGGTGCGGGCCGATCGGAGGGTCCCCTACGGGGTGGTGGCCCGGGTCCTGGGCGAACTCTCCGGGGCCGGAATTACTAAGGTGGCTCTGATTACCCAGCCTCTATCCAATGAAGGCCCTTAAACCGTATCTGGGGTTAAGTCTGCTCCTGCACTTTCTTCTGGCCGGCATGTTCTGGCTGGAATGGCCTTCCCCCAAGGCCTACCCCACGGTGGAAGTGCGGCTGGTTTCCCTGAAGACCCGGGTCTCCGCGCCCTC
>NZ_WFVX01000091.1:0-5775 GCF_015491435.1 Thermosulfurimonas sp. | reverse complement strand
CATAGGGGCCGGGGGCGGGTCCCTGGCCTGGTTCGATCCGGGAGGGGCGCTGCGGGTGGGGCCGCAGAGCGCCGGAGCCGATCCCGGCCCGGCCTGTTACGCCCGGGGAGGCACCCATCCGGCGGTAACCGACGCCCATCTTCTGGCCGGAAGACTCCTTCCCCATCGTTTTCTGGGGGGAAAGATGCCCCTGGATCCCCGCCGGGCCGAAAGGGCGCTGGCGGAACTGGCGACCCGAAAAGGTTATTCCCCGGAGGAACTGGCCCTGGCCATCCTTACCATCGCCAACACCAACATGGAGGCGGCCCTGCGTCGGGTTTCGCTGGAAAGGGGGCACGATCCCCGGCGGTTCGTGCTGGTAGCCTTCGGAGGAGCCGGAGCCCTGCACGCCGCGGAACTGGCCCAGCGGCTGGGGATCCCCAGGGTCCTCGTTCCCCGGCTCTCCGGCGTCCTCTCCGCCCTGGGAATCCTCTTCGCCGAACCCCGTTTCGATTTCTCACGGGGCCTCCGCCCGGGACGCGACCCCTTCTCCCGGGAGTTCCTGGAAACCCGTCTCAGGGAACTGGAGGAAAAGGCCCGGAGAGAGGTGCGGGCCCTGGGCTTCGAGGAGGAGAAACTGGAAATAGCCGCGGCGGTGGATCTGCGTTACCGGGGGCAGTCCTTCGAGATCACCGTACCCTTCGGCCCGGAACTGGAGGAAACCTTCCACCGGGAACACGAAAGGCTCTACGGATTTCGTCTGCCGGAAAGGGAGCTTGAGGCCTGTGCGGTGCGGCTCAGGATAACCGTAAAACGGTCTCTCCCGGACCTTCCGCCCTTTGAGGGCGGACGAAAGCTGACCCCGGTGGAGTTTACGGCCCTTCTCCTGGCCCCGCACCAGCGCTGCCGTGCTCCGGTCTATCTCTGGGAGGAGGTGCCGGTTGAGGCCGAGATCCCCGGCCCGGCGTTAATCGTGGGGGACTTTGCCACGGTCTATGTCCCCCCGGACTTTAAGGCGGCCTGCGACCGCTTCGGACACCTGCACCTTTACCTCCCCTGATCCGGGATTATCTTTGAGAGAGGAAGGCACCAAGGCGCGAAATTTAAAGGAGGTGCGCTTTGATGGAAATAATTCTTAAAGATCAAGAAATCAGGCCTCTATTAGAAGAAATTCTCTGTAAATTACTCCTTGAAAAAAAAGATCTCCTTAAAGAGGTGATCACAGAAGTTATTGAAGATGTAGCCTTAAGCAGAGCCATAGCAGAAGGGAGAAAAAACAAGTTCGTAACAAAAAAAGAAGTGTTGGAAGAGATTGAAAGCAAACTCAAATGAAACTCAAAATAGAGGAAAGTTTTAAGCGGGACTTAAAGAAAATCAAGGATCGTTCTTTGACTTAAAGAGATAAAGTCCTTGATAAGCGAAATAGAAAACATTTCGTCCCTCTCGGCGCTAAGAAGAGATCTAACAAAGCTGAAAGGCGGCAAAAATTTCTGGAGGATAAAAATAGGCGACTACCGAGTCGGTATGGAAGTAGAAGGTGATACGGTAATCTTGGTACGCATTTTGCGCAGAAAGGACATTTATCGCTATTTTCCGTAGGGGGCCACCATGGAGCTCAAAAAACTGGTAAAGATCAACGATTACGAATGGGAGATCCCCCGGCAGGGGGAGATGCGGGTGCCGGGGAAGATCTTTGCCAGCCGGGAGCTCCTGGAGGAAATGGACGAAAAGGTCTATGAACAGGTGACCAACGTGGCCTGTCTGCCGGGGATCGTCCGGGCCTCCATGGCCATGCCGGATGCCCACTGGGGCTACGGATTTCCCATCGGAGGGGTGGCGGCCTTCGACCCGGAGGAAGGGGGTATCATCTCCGTAGGCGGGGTGGGCTACGACATCTCCTGCGGGGTACGAACCCTGCGCACCGGGCTTAAACGGGAGGAGGTCCTCCCGGTCCTGGAACCTCTGGTGGACGAACTCTTCCGCACCGTGCCCTCCGGCGTGGGTTCGGAGGGGGAGATCCGGCTCACCCCGGAGAAGCTGGACCAGGTCCTGGTGGGAGGGGCGCGCTGGGCGGTGGAAAAGGGGTACGGAGAACCCGAGGACCTGGAGTATATCGAAGAGAAGGGCTGTATGCCCGGGGCCGATCCCTCCTGTGTGTCTCTGGAGGCCAAGCGCCGGCAGCACCGTCAGGTGGGAACCCTGGGTTCGGGGAACCACTATCTGGAGATCCAGTACGTGGCCGAGGTTTACGACCGGCAGGCGGCGGAGGCCTTCGGTCTGGAAGAGGACGACATCGTCATCACCATCCACTGCGGGTCCCGGGCCCTGGGGCACCAGATCGCCACCGACTATCTGCCCCTCCTGGCCAAAGCGGCCCGGAAATACGGCATCCCTATCCGGGAAAAGGAACTGGTCTGTGCCCCCATCCATTCTCCGGAGGGGGAGCGTTACTTTCGGGCCATGCTCTGCGGGGTGAACTGTGCCCTGGCCAACCGGCAGGTCATCACCTATCTGGTGCGAGAGGTAGTGACGGACTTTTTCAAGCACGCAAGGGTCACCCTGCTCTACGATGTAAGCCACAACACCTGTAAGGTGGAGGAACACGAGGTTGACGGCCGGAAGCGGCGGCTCTTTGTGCATCGCAAGGGGGCCACCCGGGCCTGGGGGCCGGGTCGTCCGGAACTGCCGCCGCGTTACCGGGAGGTGGGCCAGCCGGTGATCATCGGCGGCTCCATGGGAACGGCCTCCTACATCCTGGTGGGCACCAGGGAGGGGGAGGCCAAGGCCTTCGGCAGCGCCTGCCACGGAGCCGGACGCAGCATGAGCCGTCACCAGGCCCTCAAACGTTTCCGCGGCGAACGGGTCATCGAGGACCTGCGCCGGAGAGGCATCGTTGTCCGGGCCAAGAGTAAACGGGGAGCGGCGGAGGAAGCCCCGGAGGCCTACAAGGACGTAACCCGGGTCATCGAAGCCACCTGTCGGGCCGGACTTACCCGGAAGGTGGTGAAGCTCCTCCCCCTGGGCTGCATAAAGGGTTAAATCGTTGATCCTTTAGTCGTTTTTTAATATCCTGATCCTGTGAAGCGATTATTTTTTCTGAGTCTGGGCCTTTTCCTGCTAACCGCGGCCCTTCCGGCCTTCGGACGGGAGATCGTACTGGCGGTTCTGGCCAAACGCGGGCCCCAGGCCACGGTGAAACGCTGGCAACCCCTGGCGGACTACCTTTCCCGTAAGACCCCCTATCATGTTATCCTGCGGCCTCTTTCCTTTGAGGAACTAAAACGGGCCGTTCGCCTGCGAGAGGTGGATCTGGTCCTGGCCAATCCGGCCATGTACGTGGAATTCGAGACCTGCTGCGGGCTATCCCCCATCGTGACCATGAAGAACCTCAAGTTCGGGAAGGTGTATTCCCTCTTCGGAGGGGTGATCTTTACCCGGGCCGGCCGGAGGGATTTACGCAACCTTCACGATCTCAAGGGGGCCCTGATCGGGGCTGTGGACCCGGATTCCTTCGGGGGATGGCTCATGCAATGGCGGGTGCTCAAAGAGGCCGGGCTGCGCCGGGGGAAAGACTTCCGGGTACGTTTTTACGGTACGCACGACGCCGTGGTCTATGCGGTGCTTAAGGGCGAGGTGGATGCAGGGTGCGTGCGCACGGACACGCTCGAGACCATGGCCCGGGAGGGAAAGATCCGTCTCCGGGATTTCAAGGTCCTGCACCGGGTATATCCTCCGGGCTTTGATCTCCTGGTGAGCACGGAACTGTACCCGGAATGGCCCCTGGCCCGCAGTCCCCGGCTCCGCGACGAGATCGCCGAGGTCATAGCCTCGGTGCTCCTGGCCCTTCCCAAGGATTCTCCGGTGGCCCGCCGGACCGGAGCGGCCTGGACCATTCCGGCCAACTATCAGCCGGTACACGCGTGTCTGCGTTACCTGGGGGTGGGGCCTTATGCGGAACTCGCCGCCCGGGCCCTGCGCAAGGCCCGTCAGCGTTATCTCCTGATCATCACCGGGTTGCTCATCTTCTCCCTTTCCGGGGTTCTGGTCATCTGTTATATCCTCTCTCTCCACCACCGCCTAAGAAAGGCCTATCTGGATCTCTCCCGACACCGGGATCATCTGGAGGAAGAAGTCCGAAAACGCACCCGTTCTCTGGAGGAAGCCCTACGAAAACTCCGGGAGGAGAGGGAGAGACTGGAGGTGGTGCTTTCCGCGCTGGCCGATGCGGTGGTGGCCACGGACGTGGAGGGACGCATCACCCTCCTTAACGCCTCGGCCGAAAGGATCCTGGGACGTAAGGCCCAGGAGGTCGTGGGCAAACCCTTCTGCAAGGTTTTCTCCCTGGAACCCACCTCCTGTAAGGATCTGGAAGAACTTTCCTCCTCGGAGAAGGCTTCCTATCTGGAGGAGGTCCCCTTCCGGCTCCCCGAGGGAGAGGAGGCCTATTTTGAGGTGGTGGCCCATCCGGTGTGTGATGAGGAGGGGAAGATGGTGGGGAGGGTGGTGGTATTCCGGGACATCACCCTGAGAAAACGCCTGGAGGAGGAAGCCCGACGCACCACCCAGCTGGAGACCCTGAGCATCGTATCCTCGGGGCTGGCCCATGATTTCAACAACCTTCTGGCCACCATCAGCGGTTATCTGGAGGTGCTCAAACTCAAGTTCCCCTCCTCCGAGATCCAGGCCCTGGTGGAAAAGGCGGAAAAGGCCTGTCTTACCGCCCGCACCCTCACCCGGGAGCTTCTCACCTATACCAAGGGCGGAGCCCCGGTAAAAAAGGCGGCTTCGCTGGAAAAGATCGTTCGCGAGGCCCTGGAGTTTGCCCTGGCCGGCTCGGGCATTCGCATCCATCAGGAATTTCAGGCCCGGTTTCCGCCCCTCCAGCTGGACGCCGAACAGCTAACCATCTGCCTGCACAACATCTTCCTCAACGCCCGACAGGCCATGCAGGACCGGGGAGAGATCTTTGTGACCCTCCGGCAGGAAGGGAACGAGGCCGTTATCGAGATCCGGGATACCGGACCGGGCATTCCCGAGGAGTTACAGGCGAAGATCTTCGAGCCCTTCTTCTCCACCCGCGAGGGGGGTTCCGGGCTGGGGCTTTATACCTGTCGGAGGATTATCGAGGCCCACGGGGGGCGCATCGAGGTGGAATCCAGGCCCGGAGAGGGGGCCCTTTTCCGCCTTCGATTGCCGCTGGTCCCGGCCCGGGCCGAGGAGAGGCGGAGGGAGTCCCCGCCTCAGGCCGCGGATGGGAAACCTCCCCGGCGGATCCTCATCCTGGACGATGAGGAAGGGGTGCGGGAATCCATGGCCGAAATCCTGCGTCTGCACGGTTTTGAGGTGGAAACCGCGGCGGAGGGAAGGGAAGCCCTGGCCCGGTTTCGGGAGGCCCTGGAGCAGGGCCGGCCTTTCGATCTGGTAATCCTGGACCTCACAGTTCCGGGAGGATGGGGAGGAAGGGAGGTCCTTCCGGAGCTGCGCAAACTGGATCCGGGGGTGCGGGCCCTGGTGGCCAGCGGTTATTCGCAGGATCCGGTAGTGAGTAAACCCCGGGAGTTCGGCTTCGACGGGGCCCTGCTCAAACCCTTTACCGCCCAGAGTCTGGTTTCGGAGATCCAGCGGATCCTGGAGCGAGAAAGTCCTTCCGAATGAGTTCTGCGGCTTCCCGGAGGTCCTGCGCCACCAGATGGGGGCGGAGGCCCTTGGCGGGAAGGACATATTCCAGTTCCCCGCGCCCGTAGCCGGTGAGGACCAGCACCCCCCGGGCCCCCACCCGACGGGCCAGCTCCAGAT
>NZ_WFVX01000090.1:0-4245 GCF_015491435.1 Thermosulfurimonas sp. | reverse complement strand
GGGCCGGAAATATTCGGGCCCCAGGGTCTTTTCCAGATAGGGCCGGGCCACCTGAAAACGACCGGCTTCCGAAACCCGGGTGGAATCGGTGCGATGATAGGTGATAAGCCCGCTTTCGAAAAGGTGCTGCAGGAGTTCCATGGTATAACGACTGGAGAAACGCAAGCGCAGATGGGCTTCCTCCAGAACCGTATCCGTGGTGAAGGGAGGAGGGGGAGGAAGTTCCCTTTCCTCCCGGGACAGGATCTCCCACTTAAGTTCCGGCAGGGCTTCGCGAAGTTCCCGGGCCCGGCGACCATCCTCCAGTTCGAGCACAAAACGGCGCCCCCCGAGACGAAAACTCAGGCGATACACCCTTCGGCTGGCCTCCCGGGCCCGTTCGATCACCCATCCCAGTACCGGGGTCTGTACCCGTCCGGCCGAAAGCCCCCGGCGGGAAAAGACCCGCCAGAGATAACGGGAAAGCGAAAAACCCACCCAGCGGTCTGCCACCCGGCGGGCCAGCTGGGCCTTTACCCGGGGGAGATGAAACTCCCGGGGATCGTTCAGGGCTTCCCGCAGGGCCCGGGGGGTCACCTCATGGAATTCCAGGCGTCGAATGTTGGGCTGATAGGGGCGCAGGGAGATCCACAAGTCATAGGCAATCTTTTCCCCCTCGGCATCCGGGTCCGAACCTATAAGCACCTCGTCGGCGGTAAAAGCCGCCCGCCCCAGAGCCGCCAGGATCTCGGCTTTGTCCCTCACCTCCCCTTCCGGGCAGCGCTCCCGCACCTCTTCCGGATCCACCAGTTCCTCTCCGGTGGCCAGACACCGCTTGATGGTATCGAACAGGGGCACAAAACGGCCGTTTTCCGAAAGCACTCCGAAGATCCCCCGGCGGCGGGAGAGATTGAACACGTGCCCCAGGGAGGCCGCCACCATAAGCAGGCGATCCTCGGTGGGGATTTCGTAAATGGTTACCCGTCCCAGACGCCTCTGAGAGGGACGCCCCCAGAAAGAGGCGATGGTGCGGGCCTTGTGAGGGCTCTCCACCACCAGAAGGGTGCTGCGCATCTCCGGACGTTTTCCCTCCCGAAGCCCCCGACGGGCCTCGGTAAGACGCCGGGATACCTCCTCCAGGTCCAGCCGGTCCAGGGGAAGGAACTCCGGGGTTTCTCCCAGGAAAAAACGTAAACGATGCCGCAGGCTCCTCAGCGCCCGCGGGTTTTCGGAAAGGATTATGGAGAGCCCGGGCAGAACCCCGGGGACCGAAAGCCGGGACACCCGCCCCGAGGCCTGAAGATAGACGGCGGCCTCCCCCACCACCACAAAAAACTCCCCCTCCCGCTCCTCCAGAAAGACCTCCTCGGACTGACGAAGCCTCTCGCGAAAGGAGGGATCCCCGAGTTTGTTCTCCAGAAATCGGGCCATCTCCTGAATCCGGGCCTGAATCCGCGGATAACGGGGCAGGTCCTCCGGTCGCAGGGTGAGATAACGTCTCAAGTAGGCCAGGTACCCCAGGGCCTCCACTTCCTCCTCCCCCTCCAGAAGGGGCAAAAGGGCCGAGAGCAGACTGGAAAGGGCCGAGGGAGAGGGCTCCACCCGCAGAGGAAAGAGCCGCTTGGGCACCCCCACGAAGATGGCATAACGCAACACCTCGGGAAGATCCAGCCCTCGCACCAGGGGGTTGGCCAGATGGGCCAGACCCACCGCCAGATGATAGTCCCCTCCGGAGAGCCCTTCCCGGAGTTTTTCCGGGGAGAGTTCCAGATAGGATACGGCCCGAAGACCCCGGGACCGCAGAAAATTCGTAATCTCCGGCACCTTCTCTTTACCGAAATCCTCGGAGAGAAAGACCAGCCCCCCGGGCCCCAGCCGACGGCAGAGTTCCGCGGTGGCGGAAAATAGTTCCTGCTCGGCCACCTCCTGATAGGCATCCAGCACATTGCGCAGGGTGGAAACCGCCCTCTGGATATCAAAACCCAGAAGCTGCTGAAAAAGAAGCACCCGCGAGGTGCGAGGTTTCAGGGTGGCGGAGGAGAGGAGAAGGAGCCCCCGGCCGGGTCTTTCCCGGATGCGGGAAAGGGCTTCATAGTCCTTCTCGGTCTTCCGGGGTTTGAGGGCCAGAGCGATCTCCTCCTCCGTAAACCCCAGGAGCCGGAACAGGGAATCCACATGCCGGGAACGTTTGAGAAAGGCATCCACATCATCCACAAAGATCAGAGAAAACCGGGCCCGGATCAATTCCTCCAGATGTTGATACATAAAGGCCGAAGTAACCACCAGGATATCGTATTCCCCGGCCTCAAAGGCCTCCTTTTCCTTTTTCCTTCCCCGATAGGCCAGTATCCTGCGGGAAAGACCCACCCTTTCCGCAAATTCCCGGAGTCTTTCCTCCACCTGCACACAGAGGAGCCGGGTGGGGACCAGCATCAACCCCCGTCCGGGAGAAAGGAGAAGGGCCAGTAGCCCGAAGGTGGTCTTTCCCGAACCGGTGGGAGCCACAATGGCAAAGGACTCTCCCAGAAAGATCCTTTTGGCCCAGGTCTCCTGCAGGGATGAAGGAGGATAACCCACCGCCCGCTGAAACAGCTCCCGGAATTGCTCCAGCCTTTCCCGGGCCCGACAGAAAGGCCGCAAACGACGCAGATCCCCGGGGGGAAGTTCGCAGGGGTCTCTTTCCTCCGGAAGACAATGCTTACAGGGAAGACCCCGCAGCAGGCGCTCGTCCTCGATTTCTCTTCCGCAATTCGGACAACCGTGGGCTAACCGGAAGAGCATTCGCCGACCTCGATCCATCGTTCGGTAAAACGTTCCGCACAGAAGACCAGGGATTCCAGATCCAGATATTCCGTGGCCCGCAGATCATAAAGAACTTTGACCTGCGGGGAAAGGCCTTCCTCCGGAGATCCGCGCCAGTAATAGATTCGCAGAGGCACCCGGGGAAGAACCCACACCTCAAAGGCCAGATCGGCTTCCCCGGGGAGTTCCTTTACCCGGAAAACCGAAAGGGCCCTTCGCAGGCCGGACTCGTCCTGCTCCAGGGCCCGGGCCATCTTTTCTTCGGCGTAACGCCGGAGGGTGGCCACCTTGGACACCGAATGAGGAAAGGCCTCCAGCCCCACAAAGGTACCCGATAGAGGGGCCTTTCCCTGAAAACGGACGTAATTATAGAGAAGGATCTTGTCCCGGGGATCGAGCTCCTGGCCATCGAGACGACGCGCATCCTCCGGGGTGAGCTCTACCGTGCCGTCCAGATAGGGCAGATAGAGACGCCCTCCCCTTTCCTCTATCCCCAGAGCCGGGGCAAGGCGCGAGAAATCCAGCCCGGCCACCTCCTGCCGGATCTCCCGAAGGATCCGACGGGTCTGCTCCAGCTCCGAATCAGGGGTCTTCTCCCCGGGGATGGCCAAAAGGGTGGGGTCGAGATAGGGACAATCCCGGGGGGAACGCTTTCCGGAAAGTACGGCCACGGCGAAGGCCAGGCAGGAAACCTCCCCGCACTCCCCGCAATTGGTACGGGGCAAAAGTTTGACCACATCCAGAGGGGTCAGCCCCATCCCGGGCATGATAGCATCGGAAATCGATTTTTGAAAGTCCCCGAAAAAGCGGGTATAATTTAAAAAATTAAGTTCGAATTCCGGGAAGGGGGTTTAGGGAATGTTTAATATCGGCGATGTAGCGGTCTATCCGGCTCATGGCGTGGGCGTCATCGAAGCCGTGGAAAATAAAGTCATCGGAGGTGAAGAGAAGACCTTTTACGTCATGCGTATCCTGGAGACCAATATGACCGTGCTTATCCCCCGGGACAATGCCCATCGGATAGGTCTGCGCAATGTTATCTCCAGGGAGGAGGCTTCCCGGGTATATGAGATCCTTTCCCGGAAGGAGGTTTCTTTCAACCATCAGACCTGGAATCGGCGTTATCGGGAATATATGGAAAAGATAAAGAGCGGGTCCATCTTCGAGGTGGCCGAGGTCTATAGGGATCTTTATCTGGTCAGCCAGCATAAACCCCTTTCCTACGGAGAGAGAAAGCTCTTCGACACCGCCCGATGTCTCCTGATCAAGGAATTATCTCTGGCTGAAAACCTCAAGGAGGAGGAAGTAGAAGAGAAGATCCGGGAGGTCCTGGGATAAGGAGCCAGGTTTGCGGCGATATCTTTTTCCTCTAAGTCTGATCCTGATCTTTGCCGTTCTCGGATACGGTGTGGTCCGTTATTTTCCCCTGCGGGAGGGGGCGGCTTTTTCCCCCTGGATAGGGTT
>NZ_WFVX01000089.1:0-5879 GCF_015491435.1 Thermosulfurimonas sp. | reverse complement strand
TAATTGGGGATCCCGTACCGGGTCACTGCTTCCACTTCCCGGGCCAGTTCCTCCTCGGACCGATCCACCTCCCGCACAATGATCTCGAAGAGATTGCCCCGTAACCGCGCCTT
This sequence comes from Thermosulfurimonas sp., assembly GCF_015491435.1. NCBI lineage: Bacteria > Pseudomonadati > Thermodesulfobacteriota > Thermodesulfobacteria > Thermodesulfobacteriales > Thermodesulfobacteriaceae > Thermosulfurimonas > Thermosulfurimonas sp. Next base: position 5,766 of record NZ_WFVX01000089.1, on the reverse strand, counting down.
GTTCATGGGGGAGGAGACCTGGCCCAGATATTCCAGCCGCCAGCCCCGACCCTGAAGATCCCTCCGGGGACCCCGGGGAATGGTCACGAATTGATAGGCCACGGCATGGCGGTCTTTGAGCCCCCCGTAACCGATAAGATCCTGGCGCAGACGCAAACGCCGGGCGATCTCCCCCAGAACGTCCCAGGTGGTAAGATCCCTCTTCCAGAGTCGATAGAGGGCATATTCCCCCTCCCCCTCGGGATGGATGTCCGCCACCTCGTACACCACAAAGTCCTCGGGGCGGGTCTTGATCCGCATGCGCGGCCCCCTGATTTTTGCTAAACTCAAAGGTATATCATGCCCGAAGATCAGGGATTCCTGAAAAAACGCCTGGCCGAGTGCGAGGAGGAACTCGCCCGCACCCGGGAACTCCTTCTTATAGACCCGATTACCGGTTTTTTCAACGAAAGGGGCTTCCTGCGGGCCCTGAACGCGGAAATGTCCCGGTGTCTGCGGGAGGGGTATTTTCTGGCCCTGACCCTCTTGGAGATCCAGGGCCTGGAGGCGGTGGAGGGGGTCTTCGGGGTCTTCGGGGTGCAGAAGATCCTGAGTTTTCTGGCTGAACACCTCAAAAAGCACCTCCGGGTTTATGATCTGCTGGGAACCACCTCCCGGAACATCTTCTGGATCGCCACCCCCATAAAACGGACCGGAGAAGGGGCCCGTATCGCCCAGCGCATCCAGGAACTGGTGGAGGATCTGGTCTATGACGACGGGAAACTGACCTTTCCGGTGCGCACCACCCTGATCACCCGGGTGCTGTGCGGCGGCTCCCCCTCCGCGGAACTCCTGCACCAGACCCTCAAGCTCCTGCCCAAGGCCCGTCTGGCCCGGGAACCTCTGGTCATCCTGGGTAGCGAGAGTCCGGAACAGAAAAGTCTGGAACAGAAGATCTTTCGGGCCATCGTGCGGGGAGAACTGGCCGTGGCCCTTCAGCCGGCCTTAAATATCCGCACCGGAAAGGTAGTCTTTCACGAAGTCCTGGCCCGTTTTATCTCCGAAGAGGGAACCGTCTCCGCCGGAACCTTCCTTCCCTCGGTGGAGGGCCTGGGACTCTTCGAAGACCTGGACCGGCAGATCCTTTATAAGGCCCTGGTCCTCCTCAAAAACACCCCGGAAATAGGTCGGGTGGCCGTAAATATCTCCCCGCAATACATCCTGGGAGATCTGGCCCAGGATCTCCTCTCCTGGATTCGCGAGCTGGATCTCTATCCCCAGGATATCATCCTGGAAATCCATCCCCAAAGCACCGTCCCTCCCTTAAGCCTCTTCCCCAAACTGCATTTCTTAAAGGGCGAGGGCTTCTCCCTGAGCCTGGACAAATTCGGAAGCGAAGGAGTGCATCTTTCCTTTCTACGGGACATTCCCTGGGATATGGTTAAGGTGGACGGTGGGTGCATCCGGGGATTGATCACCAACGAATTCGATCGCCGGGTCCTGGGGTTCCTTTCCGACTGCGCCCTGTTACAGGGTTTTAAGCTGGTAGCCGAACAGGTGGAGGAGGAACGCATCCTGCGGGAACTTACCCGTTACGGAATCTCCTACGCGCAGGGATTCCATTGCGGGGAACCGGAACTCATCCCCGAAACCCGCTACGTAAAGCCTCCCGGGCCGGCCGGGCATCACAGGCGGGGATAACGAAGGCGTTTAACCGTCTGACGCACCAGGGTACACTGATCGTCCTTGAGACAGTAGTACAGGGTCACCCCTACTTCCACCTCCCGGGTGTCCGGGGGCAGGGTAAAGAGGAAACGTTCCGGACGGGAGAGTCGCGGAGGCAGGGAGAGATCCAGGATCTCCTTGATCTGCCAGGCCCCGTAACGCATCCGCCCCTGGATATCCAGACCCACCTCGAAGTATTCCCGCTTGGCCCGGTACCAGACCTTTCCGGTGGACGGATCTTTGGCGGTCACCTCCAGGACCACCTTGCCGGACCAGAATCACCCATCCGGTATTCGGTGCCCGGCCCGGTTGATCAGGGTGACCTCCACGTCCACCGCCGGGACCCATTCCTCCACCCCGTAGCGGAACCCCCGGATCTCCGCATCCAGACCCAGCCCCTCCCGCAGCATGTCCAGGTCGTGAGCTCCGGGGAACCGATGCCCCCGCCCCGGAGGATACATATGACATTCCTGACAGGTCTTCCGCCCTCCGAGAGCGATATAGCCATGATAATAGCTCTGGGAGAGGGTATTGCACATGGTCTTTTCGCCGTCTGAGGCCACGTAGATCCCATGGCACCAGGCACAAAAGGCCGCGGTCTTCAGGGTGGGGGCAAAGGCCGTGGCATGGGGGGCCTTTATCTTCTTCGGAGTGGAGGTGTAAATGGTCTGGGGATCGGGTTTCCCGAACAGGCCCGGAGAGGCCCGATACACCACAATGTTATGACAGGCATAACAGGTGATATTGAGACGGGAGAGCCGGGAGTAAGCCTTCTGGAAACGGACCTTGTCCCCGGATTCCCGGGCCTTTTGCGCCTCTATGAGCATGCCCACTATCTCCAGGGCCAGACGATCCGTGGCATAGCGGATCTGCGGCAGATGACAATCGAAACACTTAAGCATCTCCTTTTTGTTCAGGGGCTTCTGCCATTCCTTGGGTATCCCCACCGCGAAAAAACTGGCCATGCGCTTGATGGAATCCACCAGGGAACGGGCATGATAGGACTGCTCCCACTGGTGATAGACCCGGGGATGACAGGCCTGACACCGCCGGGAACTGAAGGTCTGCACGAATTCATCAAAATTATCTATTAATTTATCCTTAGGAAAAATGAGTTTTTGGGCTAAGGCCTGAAGAGGAAATATCAGCCCCAAAAAACAGAAAACTAAGGCTCCGAGGGCTAGGGTTTTTCTCATATTTATAGACCTCCGGCCCTGATCATCCCCTCCTCCCATTAAAATTCAGGAAAGGGTTCCCTGTCAATAAGCCGGGTCCCGGTTCGATCTAACGTCGCAGGATGTTCAGGATCAGGGTCAGGAGCAGGCTCAGGATCAGACAGGTAACCAGCGGAAAGTAGAAGGTAAAGTTCCCTTTGCGAATGAGGATGTCGCCGGGAAGACGGGGAAGCTGGCTGAGTTTGGGAAGGAAGAGGGTCAGGGCTCCGGCCAGGATGAGAAAGATTCCGAAAAGGATGAGCATCTTTCCCATTTCCGCCAGGGGATTCATGCCCTCCTCCTTCGGCGAAGTTTTTTGTCGTAGCGTTCCTCCTCGCTGAAGATACACCCGCAGTACGGCTGGCGGTAGATTCCCATCTCCCGGGCCTCCTTCTGGCCTTCGCCGTAGCCCTCCCGAAAATCGTGATAGAGAAAGCTCAAGCCGAAACGTCGAGCCAGGGTTTCCCCTATGTCCCGGATCAGTTCGTGCTGCTGAAAGGGGCTGTAAAGGAGGGTGGTGCTGAAAACCGGGTATCCCTCCTTTCGGGCCAGGGCGGCGGTCTCCCGCAGGCGCAGGTAATAACAGACCTCGCAGCGGTCTTCCTCCCGGAAGACCACCTCCCGCAGGAAGTTCCTCAAACCGTAGTCCCGGTGCCAGATGACCTCCAGATGGCGCCGTTCCGCCACCTCCCTCAGGGCTCCCATGCGTTTGCGGAACTCCCGGTAGGGATGGATATTGGGATTGAAAAAGAACCCCACCGGCTCCAGGCCCTCCTCCCGGAGGACCCGCAGGGGATAAAGGGTGCAGGGGCCGCAGCAGGTATGCAGCAACAATCTCCTGGTCCTCACGTCCTAAAATTTAACCCGGAAAGATCCGGGGAGAAGACCCTTGATCTGAATCAAGGACCGCAGCGCCCGCGGGTTTTAGATTAGGGTTGAGAGGAAAAACCGGGGTCCGAAGGACGGGCCCGAGGAGGTAAGAGGATGCGCTGTCCCGGTCAGGACACCCGTTACTGGAAGGAAGATGCCATCTTCGAGGTTCCGTGTCCGTTCTGCGGGCGGGAGCTGGAATTCTTCAAGGACGACACCAGTCGCCGGTGTCCCTCCTGCGGTCGTCAGGTACCCAATCCCCGCATGGACTTTAGCTGTGCCGCCTACTGCAAGTATGCGGAACAATGCCTGGGCAACCTGCCCCCGGAACTCCTGGCGCAGCGAAAGGAACTCCTGCGGGAGCGGATAGGTCTGGCCCTTAAAAAGATCCTGGCCGAGGATTTCGCCCGGCTGGAAAGGATCCTCAATCTGGTTCAGCAGGTGGAGGCCCTGCTCCGGGTACGCCGAACCTCCCCGGGGATCTCTCTCCTGGCTGCCTATCTCTTTCCGCTGGAAGAGGAGGAAAGGGAGGAGGTCCTATCCCGGGCCAATGTCCCGGAAACCCTGCGGCGGGAGATCCTGGAATTCCTGCGGGAACTTCCGCCCGAGCCCGCACCGGAAGATTTTATAAAGGAGGAAGACCATGCCCAAAACCCTGCGTAAGATCATCGAGATAGACGAGGAACTCTGTGACGGTTGCGGTCAGTGTGTGACCGCCTGTGAGGAGGGAGCCATCCAGATCATAGACGGCAAGGCTCGCCTGGTGGCGGAAAAGCTGTGTGATGGACTGGGGGCCTGTATCGGGGAATGTCCCCGGGGAGCGCTACGCATCGTGGAACGGGAGGCCGAACCCTTTGATCACCGGGCGGTGGAGGAACATCTGCAACGCCTCCGGGGGGAGTCTCCCCCTATGGGTCTCGCCTGCGGATGCCCGGGTAGCCAGGTGCAGGAGTTTTCCGCCGCTTCCGGCCAGGCGGTGTCCGGGGATATTCCCTCGGCCCTGACCCAGTGGCCGGTTCAGATCCGGCTGATTCCCCCCACCGCTCCCTTCCTCCGGGGGGCGGATCTCCTGGTGGCGGCGGACTGCGTGCCTGTGGCCTATCCCGCCCTGCACACCCGGCTGCTCCCGGGGAAAAAGATCCTCATCGGGTGTCCCAAATTTGATCCGGCCGAGGAATACGTAGCCCGCCTAAGCGAGATCCTCCGCCAGGCCCAACCCCGTAGCGTAACCCTGGCCATCATGGAGGTTCCCTGCTGTCGGGGAATGGCCAGGATCCTGACCGAGGCCCGCAGGGTCGCAGGCACGGATCTCCCCATCCGCACCCTGGTGATCAGTTCCCGGGGGGAGATAATCCGGGAGGAAGAACTATAAACCTTGGGAGGAGAGGCCGGTATGGAATGGACGCCGGAGGCCGAGGCCTGGTTGAAGCGCGTGCCCTTCTGGGTAAGGAAAAGGGTGCGCCAGGCGGTGGAGGACTGGGCCGCCTCGCAGGGAAAGACCCGCATCACCGCGGCCGATTTCCTTAAGGCCCGGGAGGAATTAAGGGACAAGGCCGCGGAAACCCGGGAGGGATACGCGGTGGAGACCTGTTTCGGCGGAGCCGGATGTAAAAACGCCCTCACCGACTCGGCCCCTCTGCTCCGCCGGGTGGAGGATCTCCTGCGGAAGGCCGATCTAACCTCCTTCCTGAGGGAAAAGGTCGGGGGACCCCTCAAACACCATCATCAGTTCCGGGTGGCCTTTTCCGAATGTCCCAACGCCTGCTCCCGCATCCATATCGCCGATTTCGGGGTCCACGGTCGCATACGGCTGGAGGTGGAGCCGGGTCTATGCAGTTTCTGTGAATCCTGTCTGGAGGTTTGCGAGGAGGAAGCCCTGCGTCTGACCGAGGCCGGTCCGGTGGTGGAAGAGACGCGCTGTGTGGCCTGCGGGGCCTGTACCCGGATCTGTCCCACCGCTGTCTCTTATACACATCTC
>NZ_WFVX01000088.1:0-5723 GCF_015491435.1 Thermosulfurimonas sp. | reverse complement strand
GGGGAGGAAAAGTTTCTCGTAGAGATAGAGGGCGTAGCGGTCGGTCATGCCGGCGATGAAGTCGCAGACGATTCTTTCCTTGGGGACTTCCCCGGTGTAGCAGGGCATCTCCCGTTCCCACACCGAATCCCGGCGAAGATAATATTCGTAAAGCTCGATCAGGATCTTGCGGGCCTTCTCGAACTCCCGGCGGACCTCCCGGGCCCGATAAACCCTCTCGAAGAGAAAGCCCCTAAGATCGGTAAGGGCCTTAAGCACCCGATCCGAAAGATGGAGCTGGCCGTCGGCGCAAGAAAGCGTTTCCCGCACCAGATCCGTAACCAGGGTGTTGATGCGGGCGGCATGCCTTCGGCCCAGGACCCGGAGACAGTCCTCGGGGATGTCCTGCTCCCGGATGATCCCGGCCCGCAGGGCGTCATCCAGGTCATGGTTCACGTAGGCGATGAGGTCGGCGATGCGCACCACCTCGGCCTCAAGAGTAAGGGGCGGGTCCTTCTCCGGGGCGAAGATGGGCCCGAGGCCCTTGGAGTGTTTCACGATCCCGTCCCGTACCTCGTGGGTGAGGTTTAGCCCCCGGCCCTCTTTTTCCAGGCAGTCCACCACCCGCAGGCTCTGTTCATAGTGACGAAAACCCCCGGGCACAAGCTCGTTAAGCACCTCCTCTCCGGCGTGTCCGAAGGGGGTATGCCCCAGGTCGTGTCCCAGGGCGATGGCCTCGGTGAGGTCCTCGTTGAGGCGTAAGGCCCGGGCGATGGTGCGGGCGATCTGGGCCACCTCCAGGGTGTGGGTGAGCCGGGTGCGGTAATGGTCGCCGGTGGGGGCCAGAAAGACCTGGGTCTTGTGTTTGAGACGCCGGAAGGCCTTGCTGTGGATGATCCGGTCGCGGTCCCGCTGGAAACAGGTGCGAAGCGGACATTCGGGCTCGGGCTTAAGCCTTCCCCGCGACCTCCGGGCCTTCGTTGCCCAGGGGGAAAGGATCTTTTCTTCCAGTTTTTCCAGCTCTTCTCGAAGGTTTAAGCCTCTGGGTTCCATAAAGGGCTCTTTTGGACTATTTTACTTGGGATACCCGCGGAAGTAAAAAGGCCATGTCAGGAGGCGAGCGAAAAGAATTTCCTTTTTCCTGGATTTCCTTTGACTGCTATGGCACCCTTATTGACTGGGAAGAGGGCCTTCTTGAAGCCCTAAAGCCCCTTTTAAAGCGCTCCTCGGTCGAAACCGAGCCTCTTGAAGTACTCAGGTTTTATGCGGAGCTTGAAAGCCATTTCGAAAGGACTTATCGCCCCTATCGCGAGGTATTGAGACTGGTTCTGCGGGGTCTTGCGGAGAAATTGGGCTTTGAATTGCATCCTGCGGAGGAATATCTTCTCGCTGAAGCCCTTCCCGGCTGGCGTCCCTTTCCGGAGGTTAATGAGACCCTGCGCTCTCTAAGGGATCGGGGTTTAAAGCTTGCCATCATCTCTAACATTGATCGGGATCTTATAGCCGAGACCCTGAAGCATTTTACGGTGTCCTTTGATCTGGTGGTGACCGCGGAGGAGGCCCGAAGCTATAAGCCGGATCTCCGAATCTTTGCATTGATGCTTGAAAAGATCCCGGTACCCAAGGAACAGATTCTTCATGTGGGGCAAAGCCTTTTTCATGATATCCTTCCGGCCGGGAAATTGGGGCTTGCGAGTTGCTGGGTGAAACGCCCCGGGCGGGATCCTTACGGGGCCACGCCCCGGGCTGAGGCCCGGCCGGATTTCGTTATCTCGGACCTTTCGGAATTGCTTGCCTTTTGAAGATTTGCGCCTAGAGGTTCTGGCCTCCGAAAGTCTCGGGGTACGTTCCATGGCCGTGGAGGTTGAGGCCTGCGGAACGCGGGTCCTCATAGATCCCGGGGCTTTAGGCCCTTCGGGCCGATTCTCTCTTTGAAATCGCCCGCCGAAATCCTATAGCGTAACTTTATGAAAGCCACCGGATCTTTACTTTCTCCCCCGCGGCCTTCCTGAATTCCGGGTCGCCGGTAATAAGCTCGGCTTTTTTGATTTTGGCCAGCGCCAGAGCAAAACAGTCCGCATAGGCTATGGAATACCGGGCCTTAAGCTTTGCGGCCTCCAGGGTAAGATTTTGGTCAGCCTCAACTATTTCCAGGGGGTAATTTTCTATTTCTTGTATAACACCTTTGGCGACCTTTTCATCGTAAGCTCGTGAGGTAGCGTAATACACTTCTCCCCAGTTTATCACGCTCATAAAACCCCGGGCTTTTCCCTCGAGAACCTCTTTAAGGAAGCTTTCTACTTTTTCGGCAGCGGGCTCGTTTTCGAAAAAAGCTATTAAGGCATAGCTATCAAAAACATACTTTTTCACCTTGTTCCTCCTTCCTTCGCTCTTCCAGTAAAATCTTCAGGGCTTTTCCTTTTTGGGGAAGCAGCCCACGCCCGCGCCTGAGCAACTCCTCCACCGGTTTCAGAATGATTCTTTCATCCTCAACAAATACCGCCAGTCGTTTCCCTCTCCGCAGATTAAACTTTTTTCTTATCTCCGCCGGGATTACTACCTGTCCCTTTGAACTTACCGTTACGATCATGGCTTACTCCCTTAAAAGGTATTACTTAAATGATAATCCCAAACCAATCTCCCGTCTATTCCTTAAGCCACAGCTATAAAGTCACAAAATCAGCATGGCGTCGCCGTAAGAGTAGAAGCGATAGCGACGGCGGATGGCCTCCTGATAGGCCGAAAGGATGAGCCTGCGGCCGGCAAAGGCCGAAACCAGCACCAGGAGACTTGAACCCGGAAGGTGAAAGTTGGTGACCAGGGCCTGAACCACCCGGAAGCGAAAACCCGGATAGATGTAAAGATCGCACCACCCTTTACGGGGCAAAAGCTCGCCTGAGGCGGCGCCCCACTCCAGGGCCCGCACCGCGGTGGTCCCCACCGCGATTACCCTGCCTCCCCGGGCCCGGGTCTCCTCTACGGCCCGCACGGTCTCCTCCGGGATCTCCACGTATTCCTGGTGGATGCGATGCTTCCTTATATCCGGGGTCTTGATGGGGGCGAAGGTACCGTAGCCCACATGGAGGGTGATGAAGGCCCTGCGCACCCCGCGTTCGGAAAGACGCGAAAGAAGCTCCTCCGAGAAATGGAAGCCCGCGGTGGGGGCGGCCACCGAGCCGTCCTTCCGGGCATAGACCGTCTGATACCGCAGGAGGTCCTCGGCTTCGGGCTCGCGCTTGATGTAAGGGGGAAGCGGGGCCTTCCCTACCCGTTTGATCGCCGAAAGAAGATCCTCCGGGCCCTCAAGGAGGAGCTTGAGTTCCCCCTCGGGCGATTTCTCAAGCACCACCGCGGAGAGTTCCTCGGAGAAGATCACCCGGTAGCCCGGAAGGAGTTTCTTTCCGCGGTAGAGGGCCGGAACGGGTTTACCCGGCTCGGGAAGCCTCAAGAGCAGGATCTCCACCCGGCCGCCGGTCTCCTTGCGACCGGGAAGCCGGGCCGGAAAGACCCGGGTGTCGTTTAAGACCAGGAGATCCCCCTCGCGCAGATATTCCTCTATCTCGGAAAAACGCGGAAGATGTTCTATCCGGCCGCTTTTCCGCTCAAGCACAAGAAGGCGCGATTCTTCCCGTTTTTCGGCCGGCCGGTAGGCGATAAGTTCCTCGGGAAGTTCGTACTGATAGGCCTCGAGCCTGAAGTCCTCAGGAACCTCCGAGGAAGTATTTTTCCAGGAGTTTTCGGTTGAAAGCGGTGATCTCTTCATAGCGCCGTTTCAGATCCGGACCCAGCCAGGGCTCAAGGCTCTTAAGGTACTCTCGGGGATAGACCGGGTCCTCCTCCGGGGGATCGTAAAGAAGGATAAGGCGTTCGGCCACCTCGCGCAAGAAGAGATAACTCTCGCGGGCGCGTTCCCCCTCGGGAAGGAGGGTCAGAAGTTTGAGGGTGCGGGTTTCCGGGAAGGTCGGGTCCTGGCGGAGTTTTCGGAGTCGGGCCAGGGCCGCAAGAAACTCAAGATCCGCAAGGGCTCCCCGGCCCAGCTTGGGATTGAAGCTTTCCGCATCCTCCCGGGCCCGTTCTCTCTCCATGTAAAGACGCATCTCCAGAAGACGCCGCCATCCCTCCCGCGAGGGACATCTTCGGGCCAGGAGGGCTTGTAACTCCTGTTCCAGGTGATGACCCCATTCCCTGTTTCCGGCCAGAGACCTCAAACGGGTGGCAGCCACCAGTTCCCAGAGATCGGCCTCCTGGCCATAGTAATGAAGAAACCCGGAAAGGGGCACGGTGAGAGGCCCCTTGCGGCCCTCGGGACGCAGTCTTGCGTCCACGGGATATCCCTCCCCCTCGGGAAGGCGGAGAGAAAGATAGAAAAGTAATCGCTGGGCCAGACGTGCGGAAAACGGGCCGGTATCCTCCGGCCCATCATAGACGAAGACCAGATCCAGATCGGAACGATACCCCATCTCCCGGGCTCCCAGTTTGCCCAGGGCCAGGACACAGAACTTTCCACTAAGTCTTTCCCCTTTTTCCTCCTCCAGGCGCTGGAGGGTGAGTCGATAGGTCAGACGTACGAAACCCTCGGCAAGAAAGGTGAGGCGCTTCAGGGTTTCCGCCACGGAAAGGCGTTTTTCCAGATGGAGAATGGCGGTACGGATTAGATGTTCGTTCTTAAAGAGGCGCAGGAGGGCCAGGGCCTCGTCGTAGGAGGTGTGAAGAAGATGTCTTTCCAGTTCCCCGATCCGGGGAGGAAGATCCGGTTCGAGGAGGACTTCGGCCAGAGCGGGACGGCTCTCCAGACGGTGCCACAGATACTCCGAGCAGGCCAGAAGATGGATCACCGTCTTCAGGACCGAGGGATTTTCCCGAAAAGCGGCGTAAAGGGAAAAACGTCCCCCCACCCTTTCCAGGAAGGAAATGATGCGCGAGAAGGCCCTGGTCCGATCCTTTTCCTCAAGCACCCCGGCCAGCACGGAAGGGAGGAGGTCTCGCAGGGCCCGGGCTCGCCGTTCCCCGGTGGGGCCTCCGGCCCTCAGTTTCCGATGCAGATCCCGCAGAAGATGTTCCGGAATCCCGGCACACTCCGAGGCGGTGCGCAGATCTTCTCCCGAGAGCAGGGCCTCTTCCAGTTTTTCGAGCAGGGCGTCCTTTTCCCGGGGACAGGCCGGAGCCAGCAGAGCCCCGAAACTCTCGGAGACCCGACGTCTTATCCGGGCCAGATGGGCCAGGAATTCCTCGGAGTCCGGGAAATTCAGGCTTAGGGCGATGGCCTCCAGAGCCGCCGGTTCGCGGGGGAGCCGGAAGCTCTGCTGAAAGTAGCGTGTCTGGATCCGGTGTTCCACCAGGCGGAGAAAAAGATAGGCCTCGCTTAGTTCGTGAGCCTCTTTTTCCGGGATCAACCCCAGACGAGCCAGGCGTTTCAGGACCGGAAGGATCCTTCGCACCCGAAGTTCGGGGTGTTTGCCCCCGTAAATACTCTGAAGGGTCTGGGCCAGGAATTCCACCTCGCGGATGCCTCCCTCTCCGATCTTGATATCCTCCTGGGCTCCCCGGCGGCGGGCTTCCTTCCTTATACGCTCCTTGAGGTCTCGAATGTGCTCCAGATAGGAAAAATCGAGATAACGAGGATAGACCACCGGACGCAACTCGGACAGAAGATCATATCCCAGGGAGAGATTCCCGGCCACCGGTCGGGCGCGTATCAGGGCCAGGCGCTCGAAGGGGTGAAGACGATAAAGGTAATACTCACG
>NZ_WFVX01000087.1:0-3942 GCF_015491435.1 Thermosulfurimonas sp. | reverse complement strand
TGGGGCGGGAGCGAAATTCCGGGTGGAACTGACAGCCCACAAACCAGGGGTGCCCTTCCAGCTCCACGATCTCCACCAGTTCTCCGTCCGGGGAAAGACCGGCGATACGCAACCCCTTCTCGGTGAGGATTTCCCGGTATTGATTGTTGAATTCGTAGCGATGACGGTGGCGCTCGAAGACCTCCTCGCAACCGTAGGCCTGGTGCGCAATGGTCCCCGGGATCAGGCGACAGGGATAGGCCCCCAGACGCATGGTTCCGCCCTTGTCGCATTTCTCGTCTCGCACCTCCACCCGCTGGGTTCGATAATTGAACCACTCCCGCATAAGGTAAATGACCGGATGGGGGGTGTCTGGATCGAATTCGGTGGAGTTGGCCCCGGAAAGACCGGCCACATTCCGGGCAAACTCGATGACCGCAAGCTGCATTCCCAGACAGATCCCGAAAAAGGGGATACCGTTCTCCCGGGCGAAGCGTATGGCCTCGATCTTACCCTCGGCCCCCCGGTAACCGAATCCGCCGGGCACCAGCACCCCCTGAACCCCGGAGAGGACCTCGGCCACGTTATCCGGGGTGATCTCATCCGCGCTTACATAACGGATATCCACCCGCACCTCGTTGGCCAGGCCCCCGTGCACCAGGGCCTCGTGCAGGCTCTTGTAGGAATCCTTGAGATCCACGTATTTACCCACCACGGCTATGGTCACCCGATCCCTGGGGTTCTTGTACTTGCGAACCAGCTCCTCCCACGCGCTCAGATCCGGTTCCCGGGTCCAGATGTTCAGGAGCTCCACGATCTTCTCGTCCAGTCCCTCCCGGTGAAATACCAGGGGTATCTCATAGATACAGCCCACATCCTTGGCGGTGATCACGGCATCCTCTTCCACGTTACAGAAAAGGGCGATCTTCTTCTTGACCTCCGGCGGCAGAAATCGTTCGGTACGGCAAAGGAGGATATCCGGCTGAATACCTATGGCCCTCAGCTCCTTTACGCTGTGCTGGGTGGGCTTGGTCTTGAGTTCCCCGGCGGTCTTGATATAGGGCACGTAGGTGAGATGGATATAAAGGGTGTTGTCCCGCCCCAGATCGTAACGGAGCTGGCGGATGGCCTCCAGGAAGGGCAGGCTCTCGATGTCCCCCACCGTCCCCCCTATCTCGATGATGGCCACATCCACCTCGCTTCCGGCCAGCTGGAGGATGGCGGCCTTGATCTCATCGGTCACATGGGGGATGATCTGAACCGTTCCCCCCAGATAATCCCCGCGACGTTCCTTGGTGATCACCGAAAAATAGATCTTCCCGGAGGTGTAGTTGTTCTTGTGCCCCATGCGGGCGGAGGTGAAACGTTCGTAATGTCCCAGGTCCAGATCGGTCTCGGCCCCATCGTCGGTCACATAGACCTCTCCGTGCTGGAAGGGGTTCATGGTACCGGGATCCACATTGATGTAAGGGTCCAGTTTCTGGAAGGTGACCCGAAGACCCCGGGCCTCCAGCAGGGCCCCTATGGAGGCCGAAGCCAGCCCTTTCCCCAGAGAGGAAAGCACCCCTCCGGTCACAAAGATAAACTTGGTGTGAAATCCCCGTCTCTTGCGCGGCATGATCCATTACCTCTCGTTAGGCTTTTTAAGGTTTACTTCCCCGTAAATACGTCCGGACCTGCTCCCCTTGAGCAGGATCCTCTCCGGAAGGAACTTCATCTTCAGAGAACGCAGAAAAAGGGTATCCTTTAACCGGCCTATTTCCCACCCTACCCCTTCACGCGGATAAAGGATGACCAGAAGCGGCTCCGGCGGCTTGGATCCGAGCTCCAGCCGGAGAAGGATCCGCCCGGGGGTTTCCTTCCAGAAGACCGCCTCCCCCAGGGGTTGGCCTTCAGGGTCCACCACCGGGGAGCGAGAAAGCAGGGTGCGGGGAGGGGAAGACTTATAATAACGCACAATGAGAAAGGCAAAGATAAGCACCACCAGAAAGACCAGATTCCACCAGGGTGAACGGGTGCGCATACGGTGAACTTCCCCTCCGGCGTTTTCCAGGGTATTTTAGCTCAAAATTTCACGGGGGCCAAAAAGTGGAAGAGCCGGTATTTGATCCCAGAGAACTCGGCCTGGACGACGAACTGGTCTTTGCCTGTCATCCGGGCGTACCCTGTTTTAACCGGTGTTGTTACGATGTCCATCTGGTGCTTTCGCCGTATGATTTCCTCCGACTCCGGCGGGCCCTGGGGCTTTCGCCGGAGGAATTCATCGAACGCTACGGGGAGGTCTATATCGGCGAGGTCACCCAGCTTCCGGTAATCGCCGTCCACATGAACTCCCATGACTTCGCCTGCCCCTTTTTGCGTCCGGAGGGGTGTTCGGTGTATGCCGATCGTCCTTCGGCCTGCAGGATTTATCCCCTGGCCCGTTTCGTACGCCGGGATCCGGAAACCGGTAAAAAGGTGGAAGTCTATCGTATCATTCGGGAGACCCACTGTAAGGGGCATTACGAAAAACGGCCCCTAACCGTTCGGGCCTTCATCGCCGAGCAGGGCCTGGAACCCTATCATTATTTCAACGACCTCTTCGGGGAGGTGGTGGCCCGGAGACAGCGCCACGCCGATAGTCCGCTCACCGGCGACCAGCTGGATCTCATCTTCCTGGCCTGTTACGATCTTCCGCGGTTCCGGGAGGAGCTGAAGGCCGGAAGGATAGAGATGGAACTGGAGAAACCGCCGGAGGAGCTTTCCGAGGAAGAACTTCTGGAAGCCGGGATCCGCCTGGTTATGGAAAAGGTCCTTATCTTTGATTAAACCGGTTTGCGGGGCTCATAGGTACAGAGAGGCTCGGCTTCCAGATAATCGCCGGTGGCTTCGTAAGCCCGGGCTCGACATCCTCCGCAAACCCGCAGATATTCACATCTTCCGCATTTACCTTTGTATTTGCTGAAATCCCGAAGGTTCAGAAAGACCTCGGAGTTCCACCATATTTCCGGGAACCTCTGGCGACGGAGGTTGCCGCACTCGATCTCCAGATACCCGCAGGTCTGGACGATTCCGGTGTGGGAAATGAAGCAGAAACCGGTTCCGGCCAGGCACCCCCGGGTCACGGCATCCAGACCGAAAGTCTCCATGGTTACGGATTTGCCCTCGGCCCGGGCCCGTTCCCGCAGGATCCGGTAATAATGGGGGGCGCAGGTGGCCTTGAGATGCAACCCGGCGGTTTCCCTCTGTTCGTAAAACCAGTGCAGGGTCTTTTCGTAGATCTCCGGAGGGAGACTTTCTTCGGCCAGATCCCGTCCCCGGCCCACCGGAACCAGGAGAAAGATATGATGAGCCACGGCCCCCAATCGTTTGGCCAGCTCATGCACCTTGGGGAGTTCCTCCAGGTTTCGGGCCGTGACCGTGGTATTGATCTGGAAGGGAATGCCCGCTTCTTTGAGGATCTCGATACCCCGCAGGGCCCCCTCAAAGGCCCCGGGCATCTTGCGAAACCCGTCGTGGGCCTCCGGGCTGGCTCCGTCCAGGCTGATACTGGCCCGGGCGATCCCGGCCTCTTTGAGCTCCCGGGCCAGCTCGCGGGTAAGAAGCGTGCCGTTGGTGGCCAGCACCGGACGCATCCCCAGCTCCCGGGCCTTCCGCGCCAGCACCAGAAGATCCTCCCGGAGCAGGGGTTCGCCCCCGGTAAGGATGAGGATAGGGCGAGCCACCTCGGCGATCTCCCCAAGGATCCGCAAACACTCCTCGGTAGTGAGTTCGCCCTCATAAGGCCCGCGGGAGGCCGCGGCCCGACAGTGAACACAATCCAGATTACAGGAACGGGTAAGTTCCCAGGCCACCAAACGGGGCACAAAGACCTTGCCTGCGGAAGCCGATTCCGGTCTCATGGGCCATCTCCCTCCAGAAGGGTTACCGGATCCCCCACCCGTAAGACTCCTCCCCGGAGGACCCGGGCAAAGACTCCCCGGT
>NZ_WFVX01000086.1:0-4482 GCF_015491435.1 Thermosulfurimonas sp. | reverse complement strand
GTGGGGGAGAGCTGCCCCCCGGTCATACCATAGACGGTGTTATTGATCATGATGGCGGTAATGCGTTCGCCCCGGGCCGCGGCGTGAAGGCTTTCCGTAAGGCCGATGGCCGCAAAGTCCCCGTCGCCCTGGTAGGTAAAGACCGCAAGCTCCGGCCGGGCCCGTTTGGCCCCGGTGGCCGCAGCGCAGGCCCTTCCGTGCGGGGCCTCGCAGATGTCCGCGTCGTAGTAATAGTAAAGGAAACAGGCGCAGCCGATGGAGGCCACCCCGTAGGCCCGTTCCCGGATCCCCAGCTCGTCGATCACCTCGGCAAGGAGCCGATGGGCGATCCCGTGATGGCACCCCGGACAGTAGTGAAAGGGGCGCTCGGTAAGGGATCGGGGAAAGGTGAAAGGGGGTTTTACCTTTTTCGGAGACACCGCCTGATCCTCCGGTAGATGTCTTCCGGGGCGGGAAGGTCGCTCGGGGGAAGGGCAAAGCTTTCCACCTCCGCCCTTCCGCACACGGAAAGTTTCACATCCTCTACCATCTGCCCGCAGTTAAGCTCCACCACTAAGAACCTTACCCCTCGCAGGGCGAGTTCGCGGAAGGGCTTTTCCGGAAAGGGAAAGAGGGTTATGGGCCGCACAAAGGCCACGGGATAGCCCTTCTTGCGGGCCATCTCCACGGCCTCCTTCACGATCCGGGAAAGGGACCCGAAGGCACAGACCGCAAGCTCGGCCCCCTCTGCGTAGAGGACCTCGGCCCGGGCCTCGCGCCGCATGGCCCGGTATTTCTTCTGGAGAAGCTCGTTTCGGGCCCGAAGCTCCCCGGGCCCGAGAAAGAGGCTTTTTAAGACCCGGGCCGGACGCCCCCGGGCCCCGGTAAGCGCCCAGTCCTTGGGATATTCCCGCACCCGGAGCCGGCGCGGAAGAAGGGGTTCCTTCATCTGGCCGAGAAGGGCGTCGGTGAGAATCATGGCCGGCTGCCGGTATTTTTCGGAAAGCTCAAAGGCCTTCGCCGTAAGCTCGTAGGCCTCCTGAACGCTTGCCGGGGAGAGGACCAGGAAGTGATAGTCGCCGTGTCCGGCCCCGCGGGTGGCCTGGAAGTAGTCCCCCTGGGAGGCCTCGATCCCTCCGAGCCCCGGGCCTCCGCGGGAGACATTCACCACCACCGCCGGGAGCTCAAGGGCCGCAAGATAGGAGAAGGTCTCGGCCATAAGGGAGATGCCCGGGCTTGAGGAGGAGGTCATGGCCCGCACCCCGGTGGAGACCGCCCCGAGGAGCATGTTCACCGCGGCAAGCTCGCTTTCGGCCTGAAGGAAGACCCCGCCCCGTTTGGGAAGCTCCCGGGCCATGAGTTCCGGGATCTCGTTCTGCGGGGTGATGGGATATCCGAAATAACACCGGCAGCCCGCCTCAAGCGCCCCCAGGGCAATGGCCTCCGAGCCCTTGACCAGAACGGGTTTCACCTAAACCACCTCCAGGACCACATCCGGACACATAAGATAACACACCCCGCAGCCGGTGCATTTTTCGGGCTCCGTCACCTCCACCACCCGGTAGCCCTGACGGTTGCGGCGCCCCCCCACGGAAAGGATCTTCCGGGGACAGAAGTGCACACAAAGCCCGCAGCCCTTGCATCTTTCGGGAAAGGAGACCCGGACCCGAAAACGTGCCATCTAATCCTCTCCCATCTCCCGAAAAAGGGCCTCGATCTCTCCCGGGGTTTCAGCCTGTAGGACACGAAATTCCTTTCCGGAAAGGATACGCTTAATGAGCCCGGAAAGGACCCGCTTGGGCCCCGCCTCAAGGAAGGTGCGGACGCCGGCCGCATACATGGCCTCAACGCTTTCCACCCAGCGCACCGGGGAGAGCATCTGGCGCGAAAGGGCCTCGCGAATACGCTCAGGATCGGTCTCCGGGGTGGCGGTAACATTGAGGACCACCGGAATTCGGGCCGGAGAAAACGGGGTTTCTCTTAAGGCTTCGGCGAACCTTTGCGCGGCTTTTTCCATGAGCGGGGAGTGAAAGGCCCCGGAAACGGAAAGCTTTACCACCCGTTTGGCGCCTGCGGCCCGGGCCTCCTCTGCGGCCTTTGCCGCGGCCTCCTCCTCGCCGCTGATCACGCTCTGTTCCGGAGAATTGTGGTTGGCCAGATACACCCGGCCCGAAACCCGGGAAAGGATTTCGGTCAGGCTCTCCCGCGAAAGACCGATCACCGCATACATGGCCCCCGGGGCCTCCTCCCCGGCCCGGGACATGAGTTCCCCGCGAAGTTTCGTAAGCCGGAAGGTATCCTCAAGAGACAGAACCCCTGCCGCACACAGGGCGCTGAACTCCCCCAGGCTGTGTCCGGCGAAAAAGGCCGGCCGAAGGCCCCGGGCGGAAAGCACCCGCCACACGGAAAGGTTCACCGCGGTAAGGGCCGGCTGGAGCCGCGAGGTCTCGGTAAGCTCTTTCTCGGGGCCTTCGAAGCAGAGCCGGCGCAGGGGAAGACCGGTAAGGTCTTCGGCAAGCTCAAACACCTCCCGGGCCTCGGGGAAGGCCTCATAAAGGTCCTTTCCCATTCCTACATACTGCGCCCCCTGCCCGGGGAAGACCACCGCGATCACTTATTCCTCCTCCTCTTCCTCAAATTCCAGACCCTCTTCCTCCTCGAAAAGTTCCTCTTCGGCCTCTTCTTCCAGATAATCCTCGTACTCATCGGCACTCATGAGTTCCTCCAGTTCATCCGGATCCAGGAGTTTAACCCGGAGAAGCCAGCCGTCACCGTAGGGATCCTCCTCCACCAGCGCCGGATCACCCAGCACCTCCTCGTTTACGGCGGTAACCTCCCCGGAAACCGGGGCCACCAGTTCCTCCACCCCCCGGGAGGTCTCCACACTGCCGAAGACCTCGCCCTTTTCGATCTCCTCACCCTCTTCGGGTAGTTCCAGGTCCACCACCTCTCCGTAACGCCGACAGGCGAATTCGGAAAGACCGAGCAGAGCCTTGGCGCCCCGCTCCTTTTTCACCCAGAGATGCTCCTCGGAATAAAGCCGATCCTCGGGAAAGGCCATATACCACCTCCACTAGAATTTATCTTCACCGAATTAGCCGAAAAGATGGGCTTTGACAAGAGGTCCCAAAAGGCTTATGGTTTGACTTGAAAGATTCAGGTTGGGCTCGAAAAATGAAGATCGTGATACAAACCACCCTGTGGAAGGGTGGAAAGAAGAGATCCAATAAGGTGTAAGGAGGTGGAGGTATGCGCAACGGCTGGTCACCTTATCTGGGCGGAGCGCTCACCGGGTTGTTGCTGGTGGCCTCGGTGCTCGTCACCTATCAGCTCTTCGGACATCCCCGTTATCTGGGGACCTCCACGGCCTATGTACGGGTCTCCGGAATGATAGAAAAGGCGGTCTCCCCGCAGAGGGTGGCGGAGAATGAATACTATCGCAAGGAGGGAACAGGTATCGACTGGAAGGTGATGCTGGTCCTGGGGGTGCCGCTCGGGGCTCTGCTGGCGGCCCTGCGCAACGGAGAGTTCCGTTTGCGCTGGGTACCGGAGAGATGGACACGGTGTTTCGGCAATTCACCGCTGGTGCGGGCGGTCGGAGCTTTCATCGGTGGGTTCCTCATCATCTACGGGGCGCGTCTGGCCGGGGGATGCCCCAGCGGACACGGACTTTCGGGCATGAGCCAGCTGGCGGTAAGTGCCTTCTTCGTGGTGACGGGGTTTTTCGCCGGTGGTATTCCCCTGGCTCTAATCCTTTACGGCAGGGAAAGGAGGTAGGCCATGGAACTCTTGATCGGGCTTATCACGGGAATTATCTGGGGCTATATCTTCCAGCGGGCCCGCATCTTACGCTTTGAAAAACACATCGGGCTTCTCACCCTGACGGATCTCACGGTGCTCAAGTTCCTCCTTTCCGGAGTAATAGTAGGGGCCATCGGGATTCAGCTTTTAACCACCCTGGGGCTGGCGCCTTATCATCTCAAACCCACCTTTATAGCGGCCAATCTTGTGGGCGGGGTGATTTACGGTCTGGGCTGGGCGGTCCTGGGGTACTGCCCGGGGACAGCTCCGGGGGCCATAGGTGAAGGGTCTCTAGACGGTATCTTCGGAGTCCTGGGAGGCCTGGTGGGAGCCGCCACCTTCGCCCACACCTATCCCTTCTGGAAAAAGACCCTTTACGGAATCGGGGCCTACGGGAAGATTTCCCTCCCCATGGTGCTCCATCTCCCGCCGCTTCTGGTGGGGGTAATCTTTGCCGGGGCCCTCTTGGCCTTTATCGCCTTTCTTGAGAAAATGGGCTGGTGATCCCGGCAAAGGTCATACGACGAAAAAGACTCGGGGGAGAGTATTTCCTTCTTGAGTTTGAGGCCCCGGAGGTGGCGGAAAAGGCCCTTCCGGGGCAGTTCGTAAGGCTTAAGGCCTGGCCCGGAAACGATCCCCTCCTTCCCCGCCCCTTCTCGGTGCATGAGGTGCAGGAGGGAGGGATTTTCGTACTCTATCAGG
>NZ_WFVX01000085.1:0-8759 GCF_015491435.1 Thermosulfurimonas sp. | reverse complement strand
GTTCCCGATGGGGAGCGATCTTCGGTTCGGAAAGGACGAGCACCAGATCCACCTGATAGACGGAAAGCCCTTTCTCCCGAATGAGTCTTAAGACCTCGCGCAGGAAGAGGGTGCTTTCGGCGCCCTGGAAGCGGGGATCGGTGTCCGGAAAGAGGACCCCCAGATCCGGAAGCCCTGCGGCTCCGAGGATGGCGTCGCAGAGGGCGTGAAGCGCGACATCGGCATCGGAGTGCCCGAAAAGTCCCTTCTCGTGCGGGATCTCCACCCCGCAGAGGAGGAGCCTTCTTCCCGAAACCAGCCGGTGAGAATCGAACCCCAATCCTACCCGCATATCTTGTCAGAAGAGGATTTAATATTGTATATTTCAAAATATAGCTTATAAATTCCTAGATGGATACTTCGGTTTCGCAAATCTTTATAGCTCGTCAGCCTATCCTGGATAGGAAGGGTCAGACCTATGCCTATGAACTTCTTTACCGTGAAACCCCGGAAAATCGTTTTATTCTGATCGAGCTGGACGAAGACCTGGCCTCGAGATATGTTCTGGTGCATTCCTTTCTTCATTTCGGGCTGAACCGGATCGCCTTCGGTCGGCGGGTATTCATCAATTTTACCGCCAATCTTCTTCTTTCGAGAGTACTCTTTGCCTTTCCTCCGGAAAGACTGGTGGTGGAACTTCTGGAGACCATCCAGGTGAGCGATTCGCTTCTTACGGTGGTACGGGAAGTCAGAGAAAAAGGGTACTCTATAGCCCTGGACGACTTCCGGGAGGACTCCGCCCTGAGGGTGTTTTTACCTTATGCGGATTTTGTGAAGATAGACTTTCGGGAGACCCCTCCGGAGGAAATAGAACGCCTGGTGAAGGAACTGGGCGATACGCACCGGCTGGTGGCGGAAAAGGTGGAGACCCAGGAGGAGTTCGAATGGGCGGTCTCGCTGGGTTTTCGTTATTTTCAGGGCTTTTATTTTGCCCGTCCCCAGGTCCTTTCCTCCCGGGAGATGCCGGTCTCCAAGTTCCATTATTTTCGCTTACTCAAGTTCCTCTACGGAGTGGGGGACCAGCTGGAGGAGATCGTCCAGATTATAAGTTCGGACGCGGTGCTTTCCCTGAGGCTTCTCAAGTTTATCAATTCGGCCTTTTTCGGTCTCCTGGCCAAGGTAAAATCGGTGAAACATGCCGCGGTACTCCTGGGGATTCAGGGGCTTAAGAAATGGGCCTCGCTCATTACCCTTCATATCCTGGCTGCGGATCGTCCTCCGGAGCTGGTCATAAACTCTCTGGTGCGGGCCCGTTTTATGGAACTGCTGGCTGAGAAACTGGGCCTTCGTGAGGACGGGGAGGAGGCCTTTACCGTGGGGCTTCTTTCCTTACTTGAGGCCATGCTGGATCAGCCCATGGAGGAGATCGTGAAGGATCTGCCCCTGGAGGATTCCATCAAGGAGGCCCTGCTGGACCGTCCCGGCCCCTTTACCCCGCTTTTGCGGATGGTGGTGGCCTACGAAAGAGGGGAATGGGCCGCCCTTCAGGAGGAGGCCCGCCGGGCGGGACTTTTTGACGATTCCGTGTTGCCGCGATTATATTCCGAGGCGCTGAGCTTTGCTCACCGGGTAATGAGCACGGGCTTATGAGAGGAATGGCGGTCCACCTTCTGGGTATCGGGGGAATAGGGATGGCGGCGCTTGCCGGGCTGCTCAAGGCCCGGGGGTTCAGGGTGAGCGGAAGCGAGGCCGCCCCCCCTTATTCCCCGGCCAGAGAGGTACTCTCCTCCCTGGGGCTTGAACCCCTCATAGGGTTTGATCCCGAGAACCTCTCCCGTCTGCGCCCCCAGGCCGTGGTGGTGGGAAACGCTATCCGAGCGGAAAACCCTGAGGCCCGGGCCGCAAAGGAGGCCGGTCTTCCTCTCTATTCCCTTCCCTCGGCCCTTGAGGAATGGATCCTTCCGGGGAAACGTTCCCTGGTGGTGGCCGGAACCCATGGAAAGACCACCACCACGGCGCTTCTCGCCTGGGCGCTTGAGATCCTCAAGACCGATCCCACCTTCCTTGTGGGGGGTATCCTGCGCGACCGGGGACTCAACTTCCGCTGGGGAGAGGGGCCCTTTGTGGTGCTTGAAGGGGACGAGTACGATTCGGCCTTTTTCGATAAGACCCCCAAGTTCTGGCACTACCACCCGGAGGCGGCCATCCTCACCTCCGTGGAATACGACCATGCGGATATCTATCCGGAGGTCGAAGACCTTTTTGCGGCCTTTGAAAGGTTCGTTTCCCTCATTCCTCCGGAAGGACTGCTTGTCTTCTGTGCCGATGATCCCGGGGCCCGGAGGGTGGCGGAAAAGAGTTCGGCCCGTCTCATTCCCTACGGAAGATCCCCGGGAAGCCTTTACCGTTTAAAGGACCTGGAATTTTCCCCGCAGGGTACCCGCATGAGGATCCGGACTCCGGAGGGGGAGGAAGAACTCCTGCTTCCCCTTTTGGGGGAACACAACGCCCTTAACGCGCTTGCGGTCCTGGCCCTCTTGCGGGAACTGGGGTTTTCGTCCGGGGCCGTCTCCCGGGCCCTTTCCACCTTTCCCGGGGTTTCGCGGCGGCAGGAGGTCCTCTACCGGGGTCAGGTCCTGGTGGTGGACGACTTTGCCCATCATCCCACCGCGGTGCGGGTCACCCTTTCGGCCCTGAGGCAGGCTTTTTCCCCGCGAAGAGTCCTCCTCTGTTTCGAGCCCCGCACCAACACCAGTAAACGTCGGGTCTTTTTTCACTCCTATGCGGAGAGTCTTTCCCTGGCCGATCGGGTATGGATAAAACAACCCCCGGGTCTTGCCCGTATCCCTCCGGAGGAGAGGATGGATCTCCCGGCGCTGGGGCAGGAGATCTTCCGTCGGGGGGTCCCGGCGGAGGTGGTGGAGGAGATTCCGGCCGAAAGGCTGGCCTCCGAGGCAACCCCCGGAGACCTGGTGGTATTCATGTCCAGTGCCTCCTTTGGTTCGGTCTATACCCGCCTGATCCGCGGACTCCGGGACCGGGGACTTTGAGGAAGGGCGTTTTGGATCTGGAAGGGTTAAAAAAGCTCCAGGTAGAACTGGCCCGCCGGGCCTCCTCAGGTCCCCTGGGAGGGCCTGTGCGGCTGGTCGCCGGGGTGGATGTGGCCTACCTCCCGGGGAGAAACCGGGCCTTTCCGGCGGCGGTGCTGCTCTCCTGGCCCGGGCTGGAGGTGGTGGAGGAACGGGTGCTGGAGCTTACGGTTTCCTTTCCCTATGTACCCGGATATCTTTCCTTTCGGGAGGTGCCCCTTCTGGTGGCGGTTCTTTCCCGTCTTTCGCGGATTCCGGATCTCATCTTTGTGGATGGTCAGGGACGGGCCCATCCGCGTCGTTGCGGATTGGCCGTGCATCTGGGGGTGGAGCTGGGGCTCCCTACGGTGGGATGCGCCAAGAAACCCCTGGTGGGAGATTTTGAGCCCCCGGGCCCGGAGGCCGGAGCGCGGTCGCCTATTCTTCTGGAAGGAGAGGTGGTGGGGTATGTGGTGCGGACCCGAGCCGGGGTGAAACCGGTTTATGTCTCACCGGGGCATGGATTGAGCCCCGAGGAAGCGGCGGACCTGGTGCTTGCGGCCTGTCGCGGGTATCGTTTGCCCGAGCCCGTGCGGCGGGCCCATCTATGCGCCACGAGGGCCCGAAAATGCGGGTGGGAGTGATTCTGGCCGCCGCCGGTCGCGGCGAGAGAATGGGTCACCGGATCCCCAAACAGTTCCTGGAACTGGCCGGGGTACCGGTCTATCTCCATTCCCTCCGGGTGTTTGAGGACCATCCCCGGGTGGAGGAGATCGTGCTGGCGGTTCCTCCGGGCTGGGAGACAAGGGTCCTGGCTCAGGTAAGGGATCTGGGACTGTTCAAGGTCAAGGAGGTGGTTTGCGGGGGGGATACCCGCCAGGCTTCGGTGGAACGGGCTTTAAGGGCGCTTTCGGCGGGGATAGACACGGTCCTGGTCCACGATGCCGCCCGTCCCCTTATCTCCCGGGAGCTGGTTTCCCGGGTCCTTCAGGCTCTCGAGAGATACGGAGCGGTGCTCTGTGCTGTCCCGGTGCGGGATACGGTGAAACTGGTGCGGGAGGGCAGGGTGGAACGCACCGTTCCCCGGGAGGGGCTCTGGCTGGCCCAGACCCCGCAGGGGGCCCGAAGGGAATGGCTGGAGGAGGCCTATCGGCTGGCAGGCCAAAGGATGTTCACCGATGAAGCCGCCCTCCTTGAGGCAGCGGGGTTTGAGGTCCGGGTGGTGCGGGGAGAGAACACCAACCTCAAAATAACCTATCCGGAGGATTTTAGGATGGCCGAAATATATTTAAGGCTTGACAAACCGGGTAAGGTGTGAGGTTATAAAGGAAATCCCGCAAATTTTTGAAGACAAGGAGGGTCGGCGATGAAGGCTTTGAAAAAAGGACTGGCTATGTTGGGGCTGGCCTCTATGCTGGTACTTCCGGTGGGTTGCGGTCTTTCCAAGAAAGATCGCGATCTTATTCAGCAGGCTATAGAGGCTTCGAAACAGGCGCAGGCTGCAGCCGAGGAGGCCAAGAAGGCCCAGGCTCAGGTGGAAGCCGAGCTGGCCCGGATCGAGGCCGCTGCCAAACAGGCCACTGTCGCGGCTCGCGAGGCCGATGCCGCAGCCACCCGCGCGGCTCAGGCTGCGGAAAAGGCCAGTGCCGCCGCCACCAAGATGGAAAGGATCTTCGAAAAATCCCTGCGTAAATAGGATTCCCTAAGGGGTTCCTTACCGGGCCGTACCCACCCGGTGGGGAACCCCGTCCGGTCGGGCTAATACCCGATGAACCTTAAATAAATCCAGATAGAGATCCCGGCCGGTTTCTTCCTCCAGTTCGGAAGCCAGACGTAGGACCTCCAGCAACGGAGAAGAAATCCTTTTCTCCAGATCCGGGAAGACCTGGAGATAGATTTCTTTTCCCCGCACTCCCAGTTTATAGGGTTGATAGAGTACCCGCACCGGGGTCCCCACCGGAACCAGCGGAAAGAGGGCGGCGATGTCCTCGGGATAGAGCCGGATACAGCCGTGGCTTACCCGGCGGCCGATCCCCCAGGGTTTGTTGGTCCCGTGGATGGCGTAGGCCCCCCGGGAGAGATAGAGGGCATAGTCCCCCAGGGGATTGTCCGGGCCCGGAGGAACCACCTCCGGAAGGGTGGGGTCTTCCTCCCGGATGGATTCCGGCACGTGCCAGTAGGGGTGTTCCTTTTTCCGATAGACCAGATAAACCCCCTCGGTGGTGAGCCGTCCCTCGGTGCCGATGCCAATGGGGGCCGTATAGACCACCGGTTGCCCGGCCTCGGTGCGAAAATAATAAAGCCGCATCTCCGGGAGATTGACCAGGATCCCGGTGTGAGGTTGTCGGGGAAGTACGAACATCTTGGGGATGAGGATCTGTCGGCCTGCCGGGGGTAGCCAGGGATCCACCCCGGGATTGGCCAGCACGATCTGGTTGTAACCCAGGTCGTAGTGTCGGGCCACGTCGAGCAGGGTTTCGTTGCCGGAAAGGGTGTAATAAAGGATCTCTCCGAAGACACTCTGTTGGTTCCGGATCACGAAGCGGTCCAGGCTCCAGCCCGGAAAAGGGAGGAGAACCAGGAGCAGCAAGGCGAGTAGGCAGGTAAAGGATTTCATGTTAGAGATTTTAAACTATGAAATCCTCCCGCAAACCCGCAAACATACTTTCCCTCATCGGGAACACCCCGCTGGTTCCGCTCCGGCGCATACGGGTGAAGCCCCGGGTGGAGATCTGGGCCAAGCTTGAGAGCTTCAATCCCGGGGGGTCGGTCAAGGACCGCATCGCCCTTTCCATGATCGAGGACGCCGAGGAAAGGGGGCTTCTTACCCCGGGAAAGATCGTGGCCGAGGCCTCAAGCGGAAACACCGGGATCGGGCTGGCCATGGTCTGCGCGGTGAAGGGCTACCGGTGTCTCATCGCCATGCCGGAGTCGGCCTCCATCGAACGGCGCAAGATCATGCAGGCCTACGGGGCGGAGATCCTCCTCACTCCGGCCGAAAAGGGGACCGACGGGGCCATCGAAGTGATTTATGAGCTTGCGCGCCAGCATCCGGACAAATACTACAACCCCGACCAGTTCAACAATCCGGCCAACTGGAAGATGCACTACCGGACCACGGCCCCGGAGATCTGGCGCGACACCGAGGGGCGTGTCACCCATGTGGTGGCCTCCATGGGCACCACCGGGACCCTCATGGGGCTGGCCCGCTTCTTCCGGGAAAAGGCCCCGGAGGTGAGGGTCATCGGGGTGGAACCGGTTCCGGGGCACAAAATCCAGGGTTTAAAAAACATGAAGGAATCCTACCCCCCGGGAATCTACGATCGGAGGCTTCCCCATGCGGTGGTGAACGCCGACGACGAGGAGGCCTACGAGCTTTGCCGGCGTCTGGCCCGGGAGGAGGGGATCTTTGTAGGGATGAGTTCCGGGGCGGCGCTCGCCGGGGCCTTGAAGGTCGCCCGGGAGATAGAGGAAGGCCTCATCGTGGTCATCTTCCCCGACGGGGGCGAACGCTATCTTTCCACGCCCCTCTGGGTCTTCCCCGAGCCGCCGAAACGGGAGGACTTTCGCCTTACCAACACCCTTACGGGACGCAAGGAGGTCTTTGAGCCCCTTGAACCCGGAAGGGTCCGGATCTATACCTGCGGCCCCACCCTTAACCGGCGGCCGCACCTGGGGCTCTATCGCCGGATGCTCACCGCCGACCTTCTTCGCCGCTGGCTTGAGGCCCGGGGCTTTGAGGTTATCCACGTGGTGAACCTTACCGATTTTGACGATAAAATCCTTTCCGCCGCCGAAGAGACCGGCCGCCCGCTTAAGGAACTCACCGAGGAACTCGCCCGGGAGTTTCTTGAGGATCTCGCCTTCCTCCGCATAAAACCCGCCACCCACTACCCCCGGGTAAGCGAACACTTAGACGATATGCTTGACCTCACCCGGAAGCTCCTGGCCAAAGGCCTCGCCTATGAGAGGTATTCCTCGGTCTATTTTGATGTCTCCAAGCTTCCGGACTACGGCCGGCTCTCCGGGGTGGATCTTTCCCGGCTTAAGGCCGGGGCCACCGTGGATCTTGACGAATACGAAAAGGACGCCCCGGCGGACTTCACCCTCTTTAAGCGGGTAAGCATCACGGAGCTCAAGCAGGGCTATTTCGTGGACTCCGAATGGGGCAAGGTGCGTCCGGGCTGGCACATCCAGTGTGCGGCCCTGGCCCTCAAGTATCTCGGGGAGAACTTTGATATCCACACCAGCGGGACGGATCTTCTTTTTCCGCATCATGAAAATGAGCGGGCCATCGCCAAGGCCCTGACCGGAAAGGAACTCTGCCGCTACTGGCTGCATTCGGCCCTGGTGCTGGTTGAGGGGCGCAAGATGTCGGTTTCGGCAGGAAACGAGGTAACGCTTTCCGATCTGCGGAAGGCCGGCTTTTCCGGCCGCGAGATCCGCTTTTTCCTCCTGCGCACCCACTACCGGAAGCCCTTAAACTTCAGTTTCAAGGCCCTTGCCGAGGCCCGGAAGGCCCTCTCAAACCTTACCCTCTTCCTGGGGCTCCTTTCCTCGGCCCCGGAGGGGGAGGCCGCGGCCGAGGCGGAAGCCGCTCTTTCCGAGCTTCGCGAGGGCTTTGAAAACGCCATGAACGACGATCTCAACACTCCCCAGGTGATCGCCGAGCTCTTCCGTTTTTCCCGACGCTGGTATCCCTTCGTGGTGGAGAAGGGGCTTCCGCCAACGCTTAAGGAGGAGGCCCTTGCGCTTTTCTCCCGCATAAATGAGGTCCTCTGCGTGCTTGATTTTCCGGAGGAGGTCTCCGAGGGGGCGGTGAAGGAAAGAATCGCCGAACGCGAGGCGGCCCGAGGCCGGGGAGACTACGCCGCCGCGGACCGTATCCGGGAGGAGCTTTCCCGGGAGGGGATTATCCTGGTTGACACTCCCCGGGGGACCCGGGCCTTTCGTCTCCCTTATGAGTAGTTTCTATCAGGGGGTCCTTAAGGAGATCTACGAGCGGCTTTATGCGCACTTCGGCCCCCAGAACTGGTGGCCGGCCGAGACTCCCTTTGAAGTCTGCGTGGGGGCCATCCTCACCCAGAACACCAACTGGCGCAACGTGGAACGGGCCATAGAGAATCTTAAGGCCCGCGGGCTCCTTTCCCCGGAGGCCTTAAACGAACTTACCGAGGGGGAACTTGCGGCCTTTATTCGACCCGCGGGCTATTTTCGCGTCAAGGCCCGGAGGCTTAAGGCCTTCGTGCGCTGGCTCGTGGAAAATTACGGGGGAAGGCTCGAGAAGCTTTACGAGAAAGAAACCGAAGAACTTCGCCGGGAACTTTTGAGTCTTCCCGGGATCGGCCCGGAGACCGCAGACAGCATCCTCCTTTACGCCCTTGAGCGCCCGGTCTTTGTGGTTGACGCCTACACCCGGCGCATCCTCCTTCGTCACGGGCTCGTGACCGAAGAGGCCGATTATCACGAGATCCAGGAGCTTTTCATGGAAAACCTTCCGCCGGAGGTCCCGCTCTTTAACGAATATCACGCCCTGCTTGTGGCTTGCGGCAAACACCTCTGCCGCCCGAAAAAACCCCTCTGCCCGGACTGCCCCCTCCGGGACCTTGACGAATTTTCGGCTTGAAAGATCGGGCGTTTAAAGACTATAATTTCACAAAATGCATTATGATCTTGCAGCCAAGGTTATTCTTTCCCGATGTAAAGAAGCGG
>NZ_WFVX01000084.1:0-4758 GCF_015491435.1 Thermosulfurimonas sp. | reverse complement strand
GGGTTTCATGGGGTCCTGGAACTGTAACTGTTTAATAAAGAGAAGGATGAAATCTTCCCGACTCAGGGTCTTTTTGGGGGTTCTTTTCAGGGCCAGGGGCTGACCGGTTTGGGGGTTTACTCCGGCGATCATGCTGGTCCTCCTCAGACCACAAGATTCAGGGCCCCGTTATGCCAGGGCCGCAGAGGCCCTTCCTGCGGGGCCGTTTCCTTTATTTTTTCCACCCCGGAGGGTCTCCCGGGGCTTTCCTTCCGGTGTTCATGAAAGGAGCGCTCTTCGCTATAACGCCAGCCGCTTCCTCCGCCGGCCAGATCCACTCGAAAGTCCGTAAGGGTAAAGCCCAGTTCCTCCAGGTTTTGCCGAAGATGATGAAGGTGGGCCTGGAGCTCCTGAGCGGCTTCGGGCTTTTCCACCCTTAAGAAAAGATGCACCTCCTGACGATGGAGCCGCAGGTCGATTTCCATTTCTCCCAGATCCGGGGGTTCGAGCTTGACCCGGGCCTTCTTCTCTCCGGAGGGATGCACCTCCAGGAGGAGATCCCGAATCATCTCCGGAAGTTGGGCCGGGGTGTAGGAGGGTAGGCGGGGAACCTCGAGGGCTTCGGGATGGAGCCCCTGCACGGGGCCGGGAGAGGAAAGTTCCGGCCGGGGGGGAAGGAAAGGCCCCTCAGGGCGGATACGAGAAAGATCTTCCCCGAAGGGGCCGTGAAGGGAGCTTCCGGAGGAGGAAACACTCCTGGAAGAGACGGGTTCGGAGCGATAGACCTCCAGGAATTCCGTTCTTTTACGCATGGAAGTCCCGGAAAAGATCCTCTCTCCGGACTGGTGGAGAGTGAAATCCGTCTTCGGAGGAAGGGTCTTTTTTGAAGTTCCGAGGGCCTTCGGGGTGGGGGAAAGGGGATGTCCGGCCGAATAAGAAACCTTCTCCGGAGCCCTCGAGGTGAAAGGCGGGTCCGGCGGAATCTGCTCCGGTATCGGCCCTCCTTTCACGTTTCGAGAATCCGGCTGCGAGAGAGAGGCCTTTATGTTCGGCTTCGGGAATATCGGTCCTTCTTCCCGATTCCGCCCCGGGATCCCGGAAGGCGGGGAAAATTTTTCTTCCCCAGCGGCAGTTTTTTCCGGAAGAGGGAATTCGACTTTGAACTCCGCTTCGGCTCTCTCCGCAGGGGCGTTTTCGACCTCCTTCACCGAAGGGCCCTCCGGGATCGGATCTTTCGGGACGGGGTTTTCCGAACCCTCTTCCCGCAGGTCCGGGATTTCCCCCAATCCCTGAATCGGATTGGTTCCCGGGGGAAGCCAAGCCGGTTTCGGAGAACCGGAGCCTTCTCCTGCCTCCGGAACCGGAGGATTTGTTTCGGAGAAAGAAAGAGGAATTAAAGAAGTGGATGCAGGGGCCTCTTTTTTCGTTTTTTCCGCTTCCGGGGGCGCGGCTTCTTCCGGAGTCTGCACACCCGAGGGAAAGAGGAGCTGAAGTAAAAGAGCCAGAAAATCCGTTCCCTCCGCGGACAATCGGGTTTCCGCCTTTCCCTTTTCTCCGAGCCCCTGGATGGGTAACAGATTTATTAAGCCGGTCATACCGTTAAATTTTGAATGCAAAGACAGTGCCAGATTTTTCAGGGTGGAGCAATGGAAAAATTCGCGAGAAAACCCTTTTAAAGCCGGTCGAAGGGAAAGGAATGCTTCTGCGGAAGCGGGAAAAATTTTCCCTTCCGGGCAAAAAATGCCCTCTCTTGCTTGACACCGGAGAGGCCGTTCTTACTTTACCTTTGCGGAAAATATTAAAGCAGGAGGTTAAAGGAAATGCGGCTGGATCGTTTCACCTTCAAGGCTCAGGATGCGCTCCAGGAGGCTCAGAGGATAGCCGAAAGCCGGGGGCATCAGCAGCTCGAGCCGGAGCATCTGCTCAAGGCCCTGGTGGAGCAGGAAGGGGGCCTGGTTCCCATGATCCTGGATCGTCTGGGGGTAAACAATCGTCTGGTGTCCTCGGATCTCGATGAATATCTGGATAAACTGCCTCAGGTTTCCGGAGCCGGTTTTCAGGTTTACCTTTCCATGACCCTCAAGCAGGTCCTGGATGCCGCCGAACGTCTGGCCCGCGAGATGCGGGACGAATATATCTCCACCGAACATCTGCTTCTTTCCATCCTGGACACCCACACCGAGGCGGCCCGTATCCTGCACCAGCGCGGGGTGACCAGGGAGAATGTCCTGGAAACCATCCGCGAGATCAGGAAGGGGCAGCGGATCACAGATCAGAATCCGGAGGACAAGTACCAGGCGCTTGAGAAGTTCGGGCGGGATCTCACGGCGCTGGCCCGGGCCGGAAAGCTTGATCCGGTGATCGGTCGCGACGAGGAGATCCGCCGGGTGATTCAGATTCTCTCCCGGCGGACCAAGAACAACCCCGTCCTGGTGGGCGAACCCGGGGTGGGTAAGACGGCCATCGTGGAGGGGCTGGCCCAGCGGATCGTGGCCGGCGATGTGCCGGACCCTTTGAAGAATAAACGTTTAGTTCAGCTTGATCTCGGGGCCCTCATCGCCGGGACCAAGTTCCGGGGCGAGTTCGAGGAAAGGCTCAAGGCCGTGCTGCGGGAGATCCAGGCCAGCGAGGGCGAGATCATCCTTTTCATCGACGAGATCCACACCCTGGTGGGGGCCGGGGCCGCCGAAGGGGCCATGGATGCGGCCAATATGCTGAAACCCGCCCTTGCCCGGGGAGAACTCCACTGCATCGGGGCCACCACCATCGACGAATACCGCAAACACATCGAAAAAGATCCGGCCCTTGAGCGCCGGTTTCAGCCGGTCTATGTGGATGAGCCCTCGGTGGAGGAGGCCATCGCCATCCTGCGCGGCCTTAAGGAGAAATACGAAGTGCACCACGGGGTGCGCATCACCGATAGCGCCATCGTGGCTGCGGTGACCCTCTCCCATCGTTACATTACCGACCGCTATCTTCCGGACAAGGCCATCGACCTCATCGACGAGGCCGCGGCCAAGCTCCGGATCGAGATCGACTCCATGCCCATGGAGATCGACGAGGTGGAGCGGAAGATCAAGCAGCTGGAGATCGAAAAGGTGGCCCTGGAGAAGGAGACCGACCCGCGGGCGAGGGAAAGGTTGCAGAAGATTGAAAGCCAGCTGGAGGAGCTTCGGGCCAAGGCTGATGAGATGAAGCGTCAGTGGCAGGAGGAGCGGGAGGTTATCGTCAAGATCCGCAACTTAAAGGAGAAGATCGACCAGCTCCGCATCGAGGCCCAGCAGGCCGAGCGCAAGGGAGACCTCAACCGGGTGGCGGAGATCATCTATGGCCAGATCCCGCAGCTTGAAAAGGAGCTTGAGGCCGAAAACAGGCGCCTGGAGGAGCTTCACAAAAAACACGGCCGGCGCTTTCTTAAGGAAGAGGTTGACGCCGAGGATGTGGCCCAGATCGTGGCCAAGTGGACGGGCATCCCGGTCTCGCGCCTGCTTGAGTCCGAGCGCGAGAAGCTCCTCCGGATGGAGGAACGGCTCAAACAGCGGGTGGTGGGCCAGGATCACGCCATCTCCGCCATCGCCAACGCCGTGCGTCGGGCCCGGGCCGGCCTCAAAGATCCCAATCGGCCCATCGGTTCCTTCATGTTCCTGGGGCCCACCGGCGTGGGTAAGACGGAGCTGGCCAAGGCCCTCGCGGAGTTCATGTTCGATACCGAGGAGGCCATGATCCGCATCGACATGACCGAATACATGGAGAAACACGCGGTCTCCCGGCTTATCGGGGCCCCGCCGGGATATGTGGGCTACGAGGAGGGTGGACAGCTCACCGAGGCCGTACGCCGCAGGCCCTACTCCGTGATCCTCTTTGACGAGATCGAGAAGGCCCATCCGGATGTCTTCAACATCCTGCTCCAGATCCTTGATGACGGGAGGCTTACCGACGGAAAGGGCCGCACGGTGGATTTTCGCAACACCATCATTATCATGACCTCGAACATCGGGAGCCAGTGGATCCAGGAACTCACCGTGGATCGCCAGGAGATGGAGCGTCGGGTGATGGAGGCCTTAAGGGCTCACTTTCGGCCGGAGTTCCTGAACCGTATCGACGAGATCATCATCTTTAACCGCCTGGGCCGCGAGGAGCTCATGCGCATTGTGGAGATTCAGATCCGTTATCTCCGGGAGCGGCTGGCGGAAAAACACATCACCATCGAACTTACGGACAAGGCCCGCGAATGGCTGGCCAATGTGGGTTACGACCCGGTCTATGGAGCCAGACCCCTGCGCCGGGCCATCCAGCGCTATGTGGAGGATCCCCTGGCCATGAAGATCCTCGCCGGGGAGTTCGGCGAGGGCGACCACGTGGTGGTGGATCTCGATGAGGCCCGGAACGAACTCATCTTTCGGAAAGGAGGCTAAAGGGTGGGTTTGGTCTATGTTTCGGGGATCGTTTCGCACGGGGGGCGCGAGGAAGAGGTAGAGTTTCTGGTGGATAGCGGTGCCACTTACTCTCTCCTCAAAAAGGAGGTCTGGCAGCGGCTCGGGCTTTCCCCCCGCCGGGAGGCGGAGTTTGTGCTTGCCGACGGGACCCGGGTGAAGAGAAAGATCTCGGAATGCTATTTCCGTTTTCCCTTCGGGGAGGGTCATTCCCCGGTGATCCTGGGCGAGGAGGGCGATGATGAGAATCTCCTCGGGGTGGTCACCCTGGAGATCCTGGGAGTGATTCTTGACCCCTTTAAGAGGGAGCTTCGGCCGGCAAGGTTGCTTCTCAAATGAGGTATCG
>NZ_WFVX01000083.1:0-2939 GCF_015491435.1 Thermosulfurimonas sp. | reverse complement strand
GGCTATATCTTCGGAGAGGGAGAAGATAAAGGGGAAAAACTTCGCCTGGTGGACTTCCATATCGACGCCCTGGGGCGGGGCACCGAGGCCGAAGGGGTGTGCGGAGTGATCCTGGAGGATGCTTCCGGAAGACGCACCGCCGGCCTGGGGCGGGACGGAGACATCGTGGCCGCAGGGATCAAGGCCCTGGTAAATGCCCTGAATCGTCTGGAGGCCTCCCGCGAGAAAGGGGAAGACCTGCGTCGCCAGCTGGCCCGGGAAGCCGAAGAGGAGCAAAAAGTAGAGGAAGCGCGGCCTATGTGTCGCTAGAAAGGTTCTTCAGCAGAAGCAATTTCTCCTCGCTTCGCAGGGCCCATTCGCTTTCCGGAGCCAGCTGGGTTACCGATTCCCAGAGCCGCCGGGCCTTTTCCAGATCCCCGAGACGGAAATAGACCTCGCCCAGCCAGTAGCGGGAGGCCATATCCGCATGATTGAAGCGTACCGCCCGACGAAAATCGAGCTTGGCCTCCTCCCAGCGTCCCTGTTGAAAGGCGATTAGACCGGCATAATAGTAGGCCCGGGAGTAACGCGGATTGAGCTTCAGGGCCCGATTGAGATACTTAAGGGCCTTGGCGTCGTCTCCCTTCTTGTGCCAGGCCCAGCCCAGATTGGTGAGGGCCATGAAGGGATTGAGATAAAGGGGGTTGTCGAGGGCCTTCTTAAAATAAGAAATGGCCTGATCGTATTGCCCCTGAAGCAGGGCCAGGGCCCCCAGATTATTCAAGGCCTCGGAATACCGGGGATCGATCTGAAGGGCCTTCTCGAATTCCAGACGGGCCTTATCGTATTCCTTTCGCCCCATGTAGATGAGGCCCAGGAGATTGTACACCTCCGGATCCCGGGGACTTTCCTTCTGGGCCAGGAGGGCCTCCCGCAGGGCTTCGGGATAGCGGTTGTCCTTGAGATACACATAGGCCAGTTCCCGGTGCATGGCCGAGGCCTGCTGATGATAACTGGCCGAGGGCCCGCAGGCAGCCAAAACCAGTAAAAGGAAACCCAGAACCAAACGGATCATACCTTCCCCCTCTCGGAATTTTCTTTATTTATATCACTTTATTCAGGGAATATTCAATAATTCCTTTGGCCCCGGCCTCGATAAGTCGGGGAATAAGTTCCCGCACCTCCCCCTCGGAAATAACCGTCTCCACGGCGAACCAGCCCTCCTGATAAAGACGGGAAATGGTAGGAGCGGTGAGACTGGGAAGGAGACCCACCACCTTCTCCAGATCCTTTTCGGCCACGTTCATCTTGAGGCCCACCATGCGATCGGCCCTGAGAGCCCCCTGAAGGAGCAGGGCCAGTTGTTCGATCTTCTTCCGCTTCCAGGGATCCCTCCAGGCCTCCTCGTTGGCGATAAGTTGAGGATGGGTGACCATGAGTTCGTGGATGATCTTGAGTCCATGGGCCCGGATGGTGGAACCGGTCTCTGTAACCTCCACGATGGCATCGGCCAGCCCCTGGACTACCTTGGCTTCGGTGGCCCCCCAGGAAAATTCCACCTCTACCTCGATCCCTCGCTGGGCAAAATAACGCCGGGTAAAATTGACCAGCTCGGTGGCGATCTTTTTACCCCGGAGATCCTCGAGCGTCCGTATATCCGAGTCCGCCGGGACCGCCAGCACCCAGCGGGCCGGCCGTTTGCTTACCTTGGAATAGATGAGGTCCGCTACCGCCACCACTCTGGAGTCGTTCTCCAGGATCCAGTCCTTGCCCGTGATGCCGGCATCGAGCACCCCGGCCTCCACGTACCGGCTCATTTCCTGAGCCCGGCAGATGGCGCAGGAGATCTCCGGATCGTCTATCTCCGGAAAATAACTCCGGTGATGCACCTTGACCCGCCAGCCGGATTTCTCCAGGAGTTCGATGGTGGCCTTTTCCAGACTGCCCTTGGGAATCCCGAACTTAAGCACCCTTTCGCCCATAGACCTCCTCCGGATCAAAAATTTTCTGCCCCACGATCTCTACCTGTCCCCCTCGAATGCGTCGATAGAAACAGGACCGATAACCCGTATGGCAGGCGGCTCCGCCGTGTTGTTTGACCTTGAGAAGGACGGTATCCGCGTCGCAATCCAGGAGAACATCCCTTACCTCCTGGACATAGCCCGAGGTTTCCCCCTTAAGCCAGATCTTCCCCCGGCTGCGGCTAAAATAATGGGCCTTCCCGGTGGCCAGGGTCCTCTCCCAGGCCTCCTCGTTCATGTAGGCCAGCATCAAGACCTCTCCGGTCTCGGCATCCTGGACGATAACCGGTACCAGCCCTCCCCCCTTCTCGAAGTCGGGTCTAAGCACGGTTCACCTCCCTCAACCAGCTTCTCAATAGATACTCCGGGTCGGAGCTTTTTACCAGGGCCTCACCGATAAGCGCGGCATGTACTCCGGCCTCCCTCAGGCGTCTGAGTGTGGAGGCCTCGGAAAGACCGCTTTCAGCCACCACCACCCTGTCTGCGGGAATGCGGGGAAGAAGACGCAGGGTGGTCTCCACCGAGACCTGAAAGGTGTGAAGATTACGGTTATTGACTCCGATGATCCGGGCTCCGACGGAAAGAGCCGTCTCCAGCTCCTCCTCATCGTGCACCTCCACCAGGGCCGAAAGCCCCAGGCGCCGGGTGTAGCCCAGGAGTTCCCCCAGCTGTTCCGGAGAAAGGGCGGCCACGATGAGAAGCACCGCGTCGGCCCCGAAGGCCCGGGCCTCTTCAATCTGGATGGGATCCAGGATGAAGTCCTTCCGGAGGAGGGGGATCTCCACCGCCTCCCTCACCGCAGCCAGATATTCCAGAGAACCGCGAAAGAAGGGTTCATCGGTGATGACGGAAATGGCCCTGGCTCCTCCCCGAACGTAGGATCGGGCCAGCCCCGGAGGATCAAGTCCGGGGCACAGACTGTCTCTTATACACATCTCC
>NZ_WFVX01000082.1:0-10695 GCF_015491435.1 Thermosulfurimonas sp. | reverse complement strand
GGGCGCTTGATGTGGGGTTTCTTCCCCGTACCATGAAAAAGGGGCGCCCGGGGGTGCGCCTTGAGGCCCTGGCCCGGCCCGAGGACGCCGAAAGGCTTTCCGTTTTAATCCTTGAGGAGACCTCCACCCTCCGGGAAAGGACGCGTCTTTCCGTCCGCCGGAGCCTTACCCCCAGGGTGGAGGTCTCCTCAAGGATAAGGGCAGAAAGCCTTTCTACGTCCTCGGGCCGGGCCAGGGCCTCAAGGCGCACCCCCGGGCGCCCCTTTTTCATGGTACGGGGAAGAAACCCCACATCAAGCGCCCCCTGGGAAAGGAGCCTTTCGGCGACCTGCGCGAGCACCTCCGGGCTTTCGTCGTCAAGGTCGCAGACGATCTCCACCACCTCCTCGGAGGACACCGCAGGCTCAGGGGCCCCGACAAAAAGCCTTAAGATATTGGGGCGGCTCTTTAAGGTGAAGGTCCCGGCCCCCACGCCCACGGCCTCAAGACGAAGGGGAGGCAGAGGGCCGAAGTCCCGGGCGAGCACCCGGACCAGGGCCGCTCCGGTGGGGGTCACGGTCTCCACCTCCTCCGGGACGCCATAGACCGGAACCCCACGGAGGATCTCGGCCGCCGCCGGGGCCGGATGCGGAAGCCGGCCGTGGGCGGTCTCAAGGAGCCCGGAGCCCAGGGGAAGGGGCGAGACGCAAAGTTCGGAGATCCCGAGATAGTGAAGCCCGTAAAGCACCCCCAAGACATCCCCCAAAGTGTCGTAGGCCGAAAGCTCGTGAAGGTTGACCTCCGAGGGGTCTTTTCCGTGCACCCGGGCCTCGGCCGAAAAGATAAGCTCAAAGATCTTTCGGGCCCGGAGTTTTAAGGCCTCGGGAAGGGAGAGGCCCTCAAGCATGGCGAAGAAATCCGGAAGGCGGGAAGGAAGGGCCCCGGGGGCCCCGGCCGAAAGCTTAACCCTTAGGGCGGAAAGGCCTCCCACCGAAACCCTTTCGGTGTGAAGTCTCAAGGCCCCAGGAAGTGCGGAAAGGAAGCCCGAAAGCTTCTCCTCCGGAACCCCGGCAGAAATCAGGGCCGCAAGGAACATGTCCCCGGCCACTCCCCCTACCGCCTGAAGCCAGGCCCGTTTCATTCCTCCTCCGGAAAGAGGCGGGGTTTTAAAGCCCAGAAGGCCGCGGTGGCTGCCCCGGCGAAAAGAAGGACCCAGAGGAAGACCTCGGGGTCCTTCCTGAAGGCGGCGTCTCCTTCAAGGGTTAAGGCTAAGGTGGCCGGGGCCCGGCCAAGGAGCATCACCGGAAAGAAGACTCGGAAGGGAAAGGGAAGAAGCCCTAAGGCGTAGCAGAGATAGTCCTTGGGGAAACCGGGAAAGAGGAAGAGAAGAAAGGCCGCGGTGGGGCCGTGTCTGCGGGTGAAGGTCTTTGCCCGAAGATAAAAAGGGCGGCCTCCGAGGCGTCTTTCAAAGGGGGGACGGAAGGCCCGGGCTAAGAAAAAGGCCCCTGCCGAACCCAGGGCGAGCCCGAGCATGGCCAGGATAAAACCCTCAAAAGGCCCGAAGATGAAGCCTGCGGCAAAACCCGTGGCCTCCCCGGGAAGCGGAGCTAAAATCACCTGCAGGGCCTGAAGAAACACGAAGACCAGCGGCCCCAAGGCCCCCCGCGACTCCACCAAGGCCCGGAGCGCTTCCCGACTCTCCCAGATCCGTGCTAAAGTTTCCAGTATGGGGCTTCCTCCGGAGTTGAGTTCCGCCTTAAAAGCTTACTTTAAGGAAAAAAGGGATGTCAAAAAGGTCATCCTTTTCGGCTCCCGGGCAAGTTCTGAGGAGAGCCGAAGGAGCGATGTGGATCTTTTGATCGTTATAGATCATCCCCGGCCTTATCTTGAGCGTCTGGAGGAATTCCGGGATTTGCTCCTGCGTTTCCCGCGGTTTGAGTGGGACCTCCTGGTATGGACGGAGGAGGAACTTTCGGCCCACGGTGAAAGGCCTTTCATGCGAGAGATCCTCCGGGAGGGAAGGATTATCTATGAGCGTGCGGAAGACCCTTGAGGAAGCCCGAAGGTGGCTTAAGACCGCGGAAATGGACCTGCGGGCCGCGCGTCTTCTTTTGCGGGAGGGGGAATACGCCCTTTCCTGTTTTCACGCCCATCAGGCCGCAGAAAAGGCCCTAAAGGCCCTCTGGTACGCCCTGGAAAGCTCTCCCTGGGGCCATTCCCTGGTAAAACTCATCCGGGAGCTTGAGGAGGTGGCTCCGGAATTTTTTAATAAACTGCGCGATCTTCTTGAGCCTGCGGCCCTCCTTGACAAGTACTACATTCCCACCCGGTATCCCAACGGGCTTCCGGATTTGACGCCGGATGAGGTTTACACCCGCCGGGAGGCCGAGGAGGCCGTAAGGCTTGCCGAAGAATTCCGGAACCGGGTAAGGGAGGTTCTCACTCCTTAAACACCGGGCAGGGGCGTTTCGGGGGCCAGTTGCGCATCACCGGGTCGGAGAAATCCCGGTGGCAGGGGAGACAGAGCCCCACCCGGAGGATCCGCCGGATCTCCGGGCCGGAAAAGGCCGAAACCCCGGGCCTAAAGTTCACCAGGGGTTCCCCGGAAAGGTTGGTAAGCGCCGAAAGTCCGTGTTTCAGGCCCAGAAGTTCCGCGGGGGCCTCGGTCGGGGTGAAACGCCACTTCCCTTTACCGAGATAGGTAAGGGAACCGTAGCCCAGGCCCACGGTCTTTGCCGACTGGTGACAGTCTCTGCAGGTTCTCGCCTTCCCGGTTCCGTGGGGGTACATGTGGGACCAGGTGATGCGCCGGAACTCCCGCTCCACCTTCCCCTCCGGGGAAAGGAAGGTTACGAAGTCCTGTCAGCCCGGAACCAGCACCGTGACCCGCCCCCGGTAAAGGCCCAGGGTGGGGGCCTTGAGCCGCATGTAGCTCCGGAATTCCTCCCAGAGACCGGGGGTCTTGCGGAAGGAGAGCTTGTCGAGCTGTTTCTCCCCGGCGCTCCGGCGCACGTGACAGCCGAAACACTGGGGCACTCTGCGGTCGTGGCAGGCCCAGCAGGCAAGCCTCCGGTGCACCGGGTGCCGGCAGGCCACCGGATCCGGCCTTTTTACGGGAAGGAGTTTTCCCGTAAGTTTGGCCCGTAAGAAGATTTTTCCGTCCTTTACTATCAAATTCGGAAGCGGGGTCCCCTTTTTGGTGCGTCCGAGGCCCTCGTGGCAGGCCTCGCAGGTGATCTCCAGCGACTCCTCAAGATGGGCGTAGGCCTTGCCGTCGCCCATGGTCTCGTTCTGCACGTGACAATCCACGCAGCTCATGCCGGCCTTAAAATGCACATCCGGGGGGATGCGTTCCACGAAACGGCCGTCGGGAAGCTCCTCGGCCCCGAAGGTCCCGTCCCGGATGGGGGCCCCGTATTGTTCGTCCTCGTAAAGGCCCTGGTAGGTTAAGGCGATGCGGCCGCTGCGGTTGTGGCAGCGGGCGCAGTTTCGGACCGGGATCTTACGGGTAAGGATGGGATGGGCTTTCGGTTTTTTACCGGGCACGAGATGGCAGGCCGCACACCCCCCGCCCTTTTCGCGAAGAAAACCCGGAAGCTTCTCCCGGGGAAGCCAGAGATGACAGGTCCCGCAGAGCTTGCGGAAGTAATCCAGCGCCGGGGAGTCCTTCCCGGTTTGCATCAGTTCCTCAACCGAGATTTTTTCCCGGAAATTTCGGGTTTCCCCCCAGTAGTAGCGCAGGGTGGAGATGATACCCCGGTTGGTGGCCATGAGGCTCTTTTTAACCCTTTCCGGGTAGCCCGGGTGACACTCCGGCCGGCCGCAGCTTCGGTCGGCATAACGGAGATCCGCGGGATTCTTTACCACCCCCCGGTGGGCCCGGGATTTATCCACCGTAAGGGGGTCTCCTCCGTGACAGTCCGCGCAGCCCACCACGCCCCGGGCGTGGGCCTTTCCGGGCGTCTCCTTATGGCAGGCCAGGCACATGTCCACCCGCCCGGAGGTGAGGGTATAGACTTTAAGGGCCCGTTTTCGGGAATGTTCATGCCAGAGGAGTACCAGCAGGAGAAGGAGGCAGAAGAGAAGCAGGATTTTTTTCATCGCAGAAGCCCCCAGAGGGTTAGCACTCCGTAGCCCGCGCACCAGAGAATAAGCCCGAAAAGGGAGACCCGGCGCAGAGAGGGTATCCGCACGAGAAAATAAAAGGTCGGGCCGAGGGAGGGGAGGAGGATCCCGGCCAGAAAGGGAGGGGCATGTCGCAGGGCCTCCTGCACCCCTACGAAAAACCAGGGACCTTTTACCAGAAGATGAGGCCCCGGGGCGTGAAGCCCTACCGGAAGGAAGAGGGCCAGGGCCCCGCACAGGGCAAAGACCAGGAGGAAGGGGTCAGCCGGCCAGCGCCGGGCTCGAAAGTGCCAGATTCCGTAAAGTCCCAGGACCACCAGAGAGGCCCAGAAATGGTAGAGATAGGGTCGGTGGATGCCTCCTTCCCTCACCGTAAAGAGCAGGGCATTGAGATAGGGGCCTATCACCGGTAGTCTGAGGCTTAGGCTTTCGGCGATAAAGCCGGCCAGTTTCCCGGTTTCGTCCCAGCGAATAACATATCCGGTAAAAGCCACCAGGAAAATGAGCGGAAGAGAAAGGGAGAGAGCCAGCCAGGGAAGGGGTCTTCGGTGTTCCTCGGCCCGGGCCCACAGGGCTTCGCCTGCATGCCACAGGAGAAGAACCAGCGTAGCCCAGGAGGAAAAATAATGCAGACGCCTTAAGAACCAGCCGTAAGGGACCACCGTATCTATCCCTACCGTGGAGACAAAGGGGGCCTTTTCGTGAAAGGGATAGGCCAGGAGGATGCCCGAGATTACGGCCAGAAGAAAGGCCGAGGAGAGGGCCCAGGACAGGAAGGGATTAACCCGGTATTTCAAGGATGATACCTCCCTCGGTCCTTTCCCATTTCAGGGGGTAGAGTCCGCGGGGGGCCGGCCCGGCCAGTTTGGCTCCGAGAAGAGAGAATCTGCTCTGATGGCAGGGACAGAGAAAAATCCCCAGGCGGGGCTGATAGTTCACCACACAGCCCAGGTGGGGACAGCGCCGGGAAAAGGCCCGGATCTCTCCCCCGGGAAGGCGTACCAGGAAGTATTCCGCTCCCACCTTTACCTTCTGGGCCGAAGGCCAGTCGGCCTCCCGGATCAGGACCCGGCGCGGCGGCGGGGGAAGAAAATACCGCACCGCCGAAAGCCCGGCCCAGCAAAATCCGGAGAAGACCGCGGCCCCGGCCAGGAAACCCAGAAAATCCCGTCGTTTCATGCTCCCTAATATTACCCCTTTGCCTTGCCAAAGTAAAAGAATGGGTTATAAAACTTCCATAAACCCCAAGAATAGACTGGACGGGGCTTGGGATGCGGGCGCTCATTGTGATTGACATGTTAAACGATTTTCTGGATCCGAAGGGGGTTCTTTATTGCGGAGAAGCAGCCCGGAGGATCATTCCCGCCATTAAGAAACTCCTTGAGGAATTCCGCGCCCGGGGCGAGCCGGTGATCTATGTCTGCGACGCCCATGAGCCGGAGGACAGGGAATTTCAGGCCTTCCCCGCCCACTGCGTGAAGGGGAGCTGGGGGGCGGAGATCATTCCGGAGCTTGCCCCGGCCCCCGGGGAAAGGGTTATCGAAAAGACCCGTTTTGACGCCTTCTTCCGCACGGAGCTTGAGGAGGTCCTGCGGGAGCTCGGGGTGGATGAGGTGTGGCTTTGCGGGGTCTGTACCAGCATCTGCGTCATGGATACCGCGGCCGGAGCCTTTTTCCGGGGCTTCAAGGTGGTCGTTCCCTCCTCCGCCGTGGGGGACTTTGATCCCGAGGCCCACGAGTTCGCCTTAAAAAGAATGGAACGGATCTATAAGGCCCGGATTGTTTAGGAGGATTGCTAATGCCAGATGTAAATTTCGTTATAGACGAAAAAGGGAATAAAAAAGCGGTTATCTTGCCTATAGAAGTTTATCAGGAAATCCTAGAGAAACTCGAAGAACTTGAGGAAATAAGAGCGTACGATGAAGCCAAAGCTTCAGGAGATGAAGTCATTCCTTTTGAGGTAGCTATAAAAGAGATCGAAGACTCCCGGAAGCCTTGAAGTGTATCAAATTTTCATCCTTAGAAAGGCACAAAAGGAATTGAGTAGCCTTCCCTTTTCAGACTATGAGCGTCTCAAAGAAGCAATCTTAAAATTGGCCGAAAATCCCAGACCGACAGGTTGCAAGAAATTAATCGGTCGTGAAGGTTGGCGAATAAGAGTGGGAAATTACCGTTAGGACATCGCAAAGATGTTTACCGCTAAATGGCTCACTCCCTCGGCCCTTCTTACGGATCTTTACGAGCTCACCATGAGCCAGGTCTATGTGGAGCGGGGGATGCTCGCTCCGGCCACCTTTTCCCTTTTCGTAAGAAA
The DNA here is from genome assembly GCF_015491435.1 of Thermosulfurimonas sp. NCBI lineage: Bacteria > Pseudomonadati > Thermodesulfobacteriota > Thermodesulfobacteria > Thermodesulfobacteriales > Thermodesulfobacteriaceae > Thermosulfurimonas > Thermosulfurimonas sp. Next base: position 4,277 of record NZ_WFVX01000082.1, on the reverse strand, counting down.
GCTTCCCCGGCAAAGAAGTTTTCTCCTTTTTGCCGGACTCTGGCCCCTCCTTGAGGCCCTGCGCGAGCTCCGCTTTAGCGAAGATGACCTCGCCTACCTTGAATCCCTGAAACTCTTTAAGCCCACCTTCCTGGATTATCTTAAGGATTTCCGGTTTAGCGGGGAGGTCTGGGCCCTTCCCGAGGGGACGGTCTTTTTCGAAAACGAACCGGTGGTGGAGATCACCGCCCCGCTTCCCGAGGCCCAGATCGTGGAGACCTTGGTTATCAACCTCGTCAACATTGAGACGGCCATTGCCACCAAGGCCGCGCTCTGTGTGCTTGCCGCTCAGGGCCGGCCCTGCGTGGACTTCGGGGCCCGGCGCACCCAGGGGCTTGAGGCCAGCCTCCATGCCGCAAGGGCCTCCTACATCGCGGGTTTTACCGCCACAAGCAATGTGCTCGCCGGAAAACTCTTCGGCCTCCCTGTGACCGGCACCATGGCCCACTCCTACGTGGAAAGCTTTGACCGTGAGGAGGAGGCCTTCCGGGTCTTTGCCGAAAACTTTCCGGAAAATACGGTTTTTCTCATCGATACCTACGACACCCTTGAGGGGGCTAGGCGTGCGGCCCGGGTGGCCCTTAAACTTAAGGAAAAAGGCCTTTCGGTGCGCGGGGTAAGGCTTGATTCTGGAGATGTGATTGAGCTTTCCCGGAAGGTGCGCCGCGTTCTCGATGAGGCCGGGCTTTCGGAGGTGAAAATCTTCGTCTCCGGGGGGCTTGACGAAAAGAGGATCGCCGAGATCGTCTCCTCCGGGGCCCCGGTGGATGCCTTCGGGGTGGGGACCAAGATGGGGGTTTCGGCCGACGCCCCCTATCTGGATCTGGCCTACAAACTGGTGGAATACGACGGACGCCCCCGGATGAAACTTTCCGAGGGAAAGATCACCTATCCCGGGCGCAAACAGGTCTTTCGCCGCTATGCCGATTCCGGCCTTATGGAGGAGGATCTTCTCGCCCTGCGCGAGGAAGACCTTCCCGGAAAGCCGCTTCTTAAATGTTTTATGCGCGAGAGAAACCTTCTTGAGACTCCTCCCTCGCTTTCAACTATTCGCCGACGGGCCGCAGAGGAAATAGCCCGTCTTCCAAAAGAGGTCCGGAAGGGAAAACGCGTCCCTTCCCCTCGCGTCTCCGAGGCCCTTGCCCGTCTCTATCAGGAGACCGCGGAAGGCCTGAGGAAGGAAATTTAGTCCATGCCCAAGCTTCCCCGTCGCAATCCCCGGGCCATGGCCCTAAAGACCCTCATCCGCTGGGAGCGGGGGAAGCCCCTTCTTGACGAGATCCTTTCCGAGGTCCTGGTAAAAAGCGTCCTTCCTGACCCGCGGGATCGGGCCCTCTGCGGCGAGCTGGTAAACGGCGTGGTGCGACACCTTTATTACCTGGACTATGTGATCTCCCGTTTTTCGGAAGAGCCCCTGGATCGTATGGATCCCCAGGTGAGAAATCTCCTTCGGCTTGCGACCTATCAGCTCCTTTTCACCCGGGTCCCGGCGCGAGCCGCGGTGGCCGAGGCGGTGAAACTCGTAAAACGCGGACGTGGAAAATGGGTGGTCTCCTTTGTGAATGCGGTCTTGCGAAAGATTGCCGAAGTGCGTGAGAGGCCGCCCGAGCCTCCCCGGGAGATGAATCCCGTGGCCTATCTTTCGGTGCGGTATTCCTATCCGGAATGGATGGTTACCCGCTGGCTTTCCCGCTTCGGGGAGGAAGAAACCGAAAGGCTCCTTGCCGCGGGAAACGAAAAGCCCCCTTTAGTGGTGCGGGCCAATACCTTGCGGGTAACCCGGGACCAACTCTTAAATTATCTTAAAGCGGAGATCCCCGGGGCCGAGGCCTGTCGTTATAGTCCCGAGGGAATCATTCTTCGGGGTTTTCGGGGGCGGATCACCGAACTTCGTGCCTTTGCCGTGGGCTGGCTTCAGGTGCAGGATGAAGCCAGCCAGCTGGTCTCCCTTCTGCTTTCCCCCCGCCCCGGGGAGAGAGTGCTTGACGCCTGCGCCGGGGTGGGCGGAAAGACCACTCATCTGGCTCAACTCATGCAAAATACCGGCCGCATCTATGCCTACGACCTTTACGCCTGGCGGATTGAACGTCTTCGGGAAAACGCCGAAAGGCTGGGGATTACCATCGTGGAGAGCTTTACCGGCGAGGTGGTAGAGGGAGTAAAAGCCTTTGGCGCCGGGTTCTTTGACCGGATCCTGATCGATGCCCCCTGCACCGGGACCGGGGTCATCAGGCGGCATCCGGACATTAAATGGGCCCGAAAACCCGAGGATCTCACGAAGGTCCCGGAAAAACAGCTGGCCCTCCTTTGCGGGCTTGCCGAGTCCTTAAAGCCCGGCGGGGTTATGGTCTATGCCACCTGTAGCCTTGAGCCCGAGGAAAACGAGGAGGTGGTGGAGAAATTCCTTTCCAGCCATCCGGAATTTGAGATCGAAGACCCGAGGAAGGTGCTTCCCGAGGCCACCCGCGAGCTGGTGGACGAAAACGGGTTCCTGCGCACCTATCCCCATCGCCATGGTCTGGACGGTTTTTTCGGGGTAAGATTGAGGAAAAGGCGCGCGAGGTGAGATTATGGCCATAACCGAACTCCGGGGCATGGATCGCATCATCGTGCCCATCAAGCTTGAGCCGGGCACGAAGTTTGTCTTTCAGTGCGGGCCGGGGGTGCCCTGTTTCAAACTCTGTTGTTCCGCCCTTTATCTGCCCCTTACCCCTTATGACATCCTGCGTTTAAGAGATCACTTCGGACTCACCACGGATGAATTTCTCCTGCAGTACACCGAACCCTTCATCCTTCCCCGTTCCGGGCTTCCGGTGGCCCGGCTTAAGATGCGGGAGGATGCGGAAAAGACCTGTCCCTTCCTCGGGGAAGAGGGGTGCACGGTCTATCCCGTGCGGCCGCTGGCCTGCCGGTATTATCCCCTGGGGCTGGGTATCTTTCGGAATCGGGATGAGGGCCGAAACGAGGATTTTTACTATCTGGTCAAAGAGGGCTTCTGTCAGGGGCTTGACTCCGGGCCGGAGATCACCGTGGATGAATACCGCAAAAGCCAGGGCATTCCGGAGACCGAGGAACCGGTCAAGGAGTGGGCAGAGATCATCATGAAAAAGGAATCCTTAGGGCCGGTTGAGGTTCCGGAGAAAAGTCTTCAGCTCTTCTTCATGGTCAGCACCAATCCGGAGCGCTTCCGGCGTTTCGTGTTTGAGAGCAAGTTCCTGGAGATCTTTGAGGTGGACGAGGACACGCTCTCCCGTATTCGGGAGGATGATCTGGCGCTCCTTCAGTTCGGTTTTCGGTGGCTGAAAAGCGTACTTTTCGGGGAAAACCTGGTGCGGCGCAGGAAAGAGGTGCCCGAACACCGGAAGGTAAAACCTCTCTAAGGGGGCTTGCAAGCCGGGGAAAAGATGGTAATAAATGTTTAGTCTTTGTGCCGGGGTAGCTCAGTCGGTAGAGCAGCGGACTGAAAATCCGCGTGTCCCTGGTTCGATTCCGGGCCCCGGCACCTTGATTCTCAAGGACTTGTCTTGCCTTGAACCCAAAGAGGCGGGAGGCTACACCGTCACTCTTCCCCATCTTCCGGAATGCCTCACTTAGGGGGATACCCTTGAGGAGGTTTTACGAAAGGCCAAGGAAGTCCTAAGGGAACACTTTTTCGAAAACTATTCTTCAGAAGGGGCCCTTGATCTTTTACAGGTGAAGATTTTATTCAAAAATAGTGGGCCGCCCAGGACTCGAACCTGGAACCTATGGATTAAGAGTCCATTGCTCTACCAGTTGAGCTAGCGGCCCACCTGGGACCTTAAAATAACACCACTAGCCCGGGTGTCAAGAAAAGTGTTCCAAAATGGCTTCAATCAGGCCCGCAATGGTGTATTCCCGGGCCTCTATGCCCGGAGGGTGTCCCAGCTGGCGAAGGGTCTCACTGGTAATAGGACCTATGGAAGCCAGGGTCACCTTCCGAAGGAGTTCCTCCCGTCCGTCCAGAAGCCGAAAGAAATTACGAGCCGTGGAGGAACTGGTAAAAGTAACCACATCCACCCCCTCCTCCAGGGCCGCGATCAGAGCCTCGCGGGATTCCTCGGGAAGGATGGTCCGATAAGCTGTGACCACCCGCACCTCGGCTCCTCTTTCTCGAAGTTTTTCCGGAAGGATCTCCCGGGCCTCCGCCGCACGGGGAAGAAGTATCCTCCGCCCCTTAAGGTCCTCGCCCAAGAAGGCCTCGATGAGCCCCTCGGCCC
>NZ_WFVX01000081.1:0-10612 GCF_015491435.1 Thermosulfurimonas sp. | reverse complement strand
GAGCGGTAGGGCTTTCCCGGCGGATGGGCATCTCCGCCATGGTGATCGGGCTCACCGTGGTGGCCTTCGGCACCAGTGCCCCGGAACTGGCGGTGAACGTGGCTGCGGCCCTTCGGGCCGGGGAGATTTCCTTCGGCAACATCGTGGGGTCCAACCTGGCCAACATCGGTCTGGGGATCGGCCTGGCGGCCCTGGTACGCCCCCTGCGGATCCTCCACGTGGTGGTGCGGCGCGAGATCCCCATGATGTTGCTGGCCACCGCCGCGGTCCTGATCGGCGGCCTGGACCCTTATCTCTCCCATACCCCCGCCCTGTACCAGCGCTCCGAAGGACTCCTCCTGCTGCTCTTCTTCCTGGTCTTTCTCTATTACAATCTCCTGGAGGTCCTGGGGAATCGGACCGAAAAACCCGCCTCCCCCCTGGCGGAGGAAATCTCCGGCCCGACCCCTTCCGTGCTCCGCTCCCTGCTCCTTTTCTGGGCCGGAGTGGCGGGGCTGGTGCTGGGTGCGGAGATCACCGTGCGCTATGCCGTGGCCCTGGCCACGGATCTCTCCCTGCCCAAGGCCTTTATCGGTTTCACCATCATCGCCCTGGGGACCAGTCTTCCGGAGATCGCCACCTCCCTGATAGCGGTCCGCCGGGGCGAAACGGATCTCCTGATCGGAAATATCGTGGGTTCCAATATCTTCAACCTGCTTTTCATCCTGGGGATCACCTCGACCATCCGTCCGGTACCGGTTCCGGCCCAGGGGTTCACCGATCTCCTGGTGCTCACCTTCTTCTCCGGGCTCCTGTTCCTGGTCTCCCTGGACGGGACCATCCGTCGCCGCGAGGGTCTGCTCCTGGTGATACTCTATCTCCTCTACATGGCCTTTAAGACCTTCACCGCTCCCTCCCTTGCTTGACAGCCCCGGGCCAACCATTATCCTGAAAACATGTTCGAAAATCTGAGCGATCGCCTGGAAGGCGTTTTTCAGAAGCTCCGGGGCAAGGGCAAGCTCACCAAGGAGGACGTGGAGCGGGGGCTGCGCGAGGTACGTCTGGCCCTGCTGGAGGCGGACGTCAACTACCGGGTGGTCAAGAATTTTATAGAGCGGGTGCGGGAACGGGCCCTGGGGGCCGAGGTACTGGAGAGCCTCACCCCGGCCCAGCAACTCATCAAGATCGTCCACGAGGAGCTCATCCGCACCCTGGGCGAAACCCCGGCCCCTCTGGATCTGGGGGGTCCCCGGCCGGTTCCCCTGCTTCTGGTGGGGCTCCAGGGTTCGGGAAAGACCACCACCGCGGCCAAACTGGCCCTTTTCCTGCGCAAGAAGGGGCATCGACCCTATCTGGTTCCGGCGGACGTATATCGTCCCGCGGCCATCGATCAGCTCAAGACCCTGGCCGAGAAGGTGGGGGTACCGGTGTACGACACCCAGCCCTCGGAGAACCCGGTGGATATAGCCCGGAAGGCCCTGGCCGAGGCCAAGGCCCAGGGGCGGGACGTAGTCATCATCGATACCGCCGGGCGTCTGCACGTGGATGAGGCCATGATGGCCGAGGCCGCGGCCATCAAAGAGGCGGTCTCCCCGCGAGAGGTCCTGCTGGTGGCCGATGCCATGACCGGTCAGGATGCGGTGAACATGGCCCGGAGTTTCCAGGAGAAGGTGGGGCTGACCGGAGTAATCCTTACCAAGGTGGAGGGCGACGCCCGCGGCGGAGCGGCCCTCTCCATCCGCGAGGTTACCGGAGTACCCATCAAGTTCCTGGGAACCGGCGAGAAGATAGACGCCCTGGAGGTATTCTATCCCGATCGTCTGGCCTCCCGGATCCTGGGCATGGGGGATGTCCTCACCCTGATCGAAAAGGCCCAGGAGACCTTCGATCTCAAAAAGGCCCAGGAATTTCGCGAAAAACTGCGGCGCCAGGAGTTTACCCTGGAGGATCTGCGGGAACAGCTGCGTCAGGTGCGCAAGCTGGGGTCCCTGCAGGAGGTGTTCGGTATGCTCCCGGGGATCGGGAAGAAGATCAAGCAAATCCCCTTTGACGAGAAAGAGATCGTCCGGATGGAGGCCATCATCAATTCCATGACCCGCCAGGAACGGCTCAACCCCCGGATCATCAACGCCAGTCGCAAACGCCGGATCGCCCGGGGTTCGGGCACCACGGTCCAGGACGTAAACCGGCTGCTCAAGAGTTATGAGGAGATGCGCAAACTCCTGAAAAAGGCCCGGGGAGCCAGGGGGCTGGAGCGTCTGGCCCAGCGTCTGCTGAGGGCCATCTAGGAGTTACCAGTTGAACTTCCCCCAAAATAGTTTAAATTGGAGCCCAAAGACCTTTAGGGAGGGATAAAGTGGCGGTAAGGATCAGGCTCATGCGCATGGGAAGGCGGAATCGTCCTTTTTATCGGGTGGTGGCAGCCGAGGCCTCGGCCCCGCGAGACGGGAGATTCCTGGAGATTCTCGGGTATTACGACCCGGTCAAGGAACCCTTCGAATTCAAAGTAGATCCGGAAAAGGTCAAAAAGTGGCTGGAACGGGGGGCCGAACCCACGGAGACCGTAAGGGCCCTCCTGAAGCGTACCGGGGTTCTCCGACAGATCGGCTGGACAAAGCCGCTCTAGGTGGCAACGGTAAAAACTCGACAGTGAGGAGGTAGATCATGGGCAAGCTCAAAGAACTGGTGGAGCAGATGGCCAAGGCCTTGGTGGACAATCCGGACGCGGTTCAGGTGAACGAGATCGAAGGCGAGCAGACCTCGGTGATCGAGCTTCGGGTAGCCAAGGAAGACCTGGGTAAGGTTATAGGCAAGCAGGGGCGCACGGCCCGGGCCATGCGTACCATCCTCAGTGCCGCTTCCACCAAACTCCGCAAACGGGCTGTGTTGGAAATTATTGAATAAAGAGCGAAAACCGGGGCGGGTGCCGGTAGGGCGAATCACCCGCCCCCATGGTTTGAAAGGAGAACTCCGGGTTCAGCCCTTCCTCCGGGAGGCCGGTCTGCTGACCCGTATCCCCGTGTTTTATCTCGGCCCCCGGGATCCCGTCGAAAGGCTCCATCCGGTAAGGGTTCGTCAGGCCCCGGGAGGGCGCGATTTTCTCTTTTTCTTCCGGGAGGTGGAAACCCTGGAGGGCGCTGAAGCCCTGCGGGGAAAGACTCTCTATGCCTCCCTTTCCGATTTTCCACCCCCGGAGGAGGACGAATACTATTACTTTCAGCTGGAGGGCCTGGAGGTGCGAGACGAGGAAGGCCGGGTCCTGGGGAGGGTAAAGGGGGTCATGCCCGTGGGGCCCTACGACCTTCTGGAGGTGGAGGATCCGAAGGGACGGGGCTTCTATCTCCCCATGGTGGAGGAGGTGATCCTGAGGATCGATCTCCCCGGGGGTTATATCCTGGTCCGACCCCTTCCCGGTCTCATCGAGGCCCAGATAGGTCCATGATCTTTGATGTGGTGACCATCTTTCCGGAATATTTCGATTCTCCCCTGCGGGTGGGCCTTTTAGGAAAGGCCCTTGAGCGGGGCCTTATTACCGTACGTACGTATAATCTGCGGGATTTTGCCTTAGACAAACACCGCACCGTGGATGACAAACCCTTCGGCGGCGGGGAGGGGATGCTTCTTAAGCCCGAGCCTCTTTATCGGGCCCTTTCGGCCCTGCGGGCCGAGTCCCCGGAACCCTGGGTGATTTATCTCTCCCCGCAGGGGAGGCTCTTTCGGCAGGAGATCGCCCGGGAACTGGCGCAAAAGAAACGGCTGGTCCTTCTTTGCGGTCGTTACGAGGGCATTGACGACCGGATCCGGGAACACTTTGTAGATGACGAGATCTCGGTAGGGGATTATGTGCTTTTCGGGGGCGAGGCCGCGGCCCTGGTCCTGATCGAAGCGGTGGCCCGCCTGGTGCCCGGGGTGGTGGGATGCCAGGATTCCGTGGCCCGGGATTCCCTGGCCCAGGGGCTCCTCAAACATCCCCAGTACACCCGCCCCCGGGAGTTCATGGGTTACCGGGTCCCGGAGATCCTGCTCTCCGGGGATCACGCCCGGATAGAGCGCTGGCGCAGGGAAAAATCCCTGGAGGTCACCTTCGAGAGGCGGCCCGATCTCCTTTCCCGGGCCCCTCTCTCGCAGGAGGATCGCGAGTTCCTCCGGGTCCTGAAGAGGGAGCGGCTGCGGATCTATCTGGCCCTGGTGCATTATCCGGTCATCAATAAGGAAGGGCGACGGATCGCCTCCTCCTTCACCAATCTGGATCTACACGACATCTCCAGGGTCTGCCGCACCTATGGCCTTAAGGGCTACTATCTGGTGCAACCCCTTTCCGACCAGCGCTCCATCGTGGAGGATCTGCTCTCCTTCTGGCTCTCCGGTCCCGGGGCCCGGCACAATCCCGACCGGGCCGAGGCCCTGCGGCTGGTTCGGGTGCGTTCCTCCCTGGAGGAGGTGCGGCAGGAGGTGGAGGAACGGGAGGGGGAAAGACCCCTTACCCTGGCCACCGACGCCCGGCCCCTGCGTGAGGCCCTGCCTTATGAGGAGGCGGCCCGTATCATCCGCCGGGGACGTCCGGTGCTTCTCCTCTTCGGGACCGCCTGGGGCCTGGCTCCGGAGATCCTGGAGGAGGCGGACCATTTTCTTCCTCCCATCCGGGGGGCCCTTGACGACTATAACCATCTTTCGGTAAGATCAGCGGCAAGCATAATTCTGGATCGTCTGTTAAGGGAGGTAACGTGATGTTTCCGCTCATTCGCGAGGTGGAAAGCCGGTATCTGCGCAAGGATCTGCCGGAGTTCCGTCCCGGAGACACGGTACGGGTGCATTATCGCATCCAGGAGGGGGAAGAGAAGGAACGGATACAGGTCTTTGAGGGGGTGGTGATTCGCAGGCGCGGCTCCGGTACCGGGGCCACCTTTACGGTGCGCAAGGTCTCCTTCGGGGTGGGAGTGGAGCGGACCTTTCCGCTTCACTCGCCGCGCATCGAGAAGATCGAGGTGGTGCGCAGGGGTAAGGTGCGTCGGGCGCGGCTTTACTATCTCCGCGGCCGTTACGGAAAAGCTGCCCGCATAAAGGAGCGGTTCTAATGATGATGCTCTGGTCCCCGGAAGACCTTACGGGAGAACGCTGGGCCCGGGAGAAACGGTATCGGCAGGTGGGTTATCGGTTCATCGCCGGGGTGGACGAGGCCGGACGCGGGGCCCTGGCCGGCCCGGTGGTGGCTGCGGCGGTGGTCCTGCCCGAGGGGTTCGATCATCCGGATCTGGCGGATTCCAAGGTCCTTTCCCCGGAAAAACGGGCCGAGCTTTACGAGATCATTACCCGCGAGGCCCTCACCTGGGCCATAGGCGAGGCCTCGCACGAAGAGATAGACGCCCTGGGTATCCTTCAGGCCAGCCTCCTGGCCATGGCCCGGGCGGTAACCGGGCTCTCTCTTACTCCGGAACTGCTTCTGGTGGACGGTCGTTTCACCCTTCCAGGCTGGGGTGGCCCGCAGAAAGCCGTGGTGGACGGAGACGCCCTGTGCGCCTCCATCGCCGCGGCCTCCATCCTGGCCAAGGTACATCGCGACCGTCTCATGGAGTCCCTGAGCCCGGAATATCCCTCTTACGGGTTCGCCCGGCACAAGGGATACGGCACCCGGGAGCACCTGGAGGCCCTGCGTCTTTATGGACCCTGCCCGATACATCGCCGCACTTTTCGCCCGATTTGCCAGGCTCAGGGATCCTAAATCCTTCGGTCGGGAAGCCGAGGACCTGGCCGCCCGTTATCTGCGCCTGCGGGGTTACCGTATCCTGGAACGTAACTGGCGTACCCGCTTCGGGGAGATCGATCTCATCGCCGAGAAGGCAGACACCCTGGTCTTCGTGGAGGTCAAAGCCCGCCGGGGGCGGGGCAAGGGGCTCCCGGAGGAAGCCGTAACCCCGGCCAAAAAACGCAAGCTCTTAACTTTGGCCCGGGCCTACTTATCTTCTTATCGGGGAAAGGCCCGAAGGGTGCGCTTCGACGTCCTGGCCCTGGAGGTGGCCGGCGGCGAACCCCGGGTTCGACATCTCAAGGGGGTGCTGGAGGATGGCTGAAAGGTCTCTGCCCCTTACCCACGAGGATCTTCTGGCCCGGCCCGCCCGGGAGGCCGAAAGGATCCTGGCGGAAATCCCCTTCCGGGATCAGCTCCAGCTGGTCCTTTCCACCCCCTGGGCCCTGAGACCAAGGATCATCACCCTCTCCCCGCTGGCCGAGGGCCTGGTACGTAACCTTCCCCCTCAGGAACTCTTTCTCACCCTGAAGGCCGCTTCCACCGACGACGCCATCGACCTTCTCTCCTATGCCAAGGGGGAACAGCTCCAGCTCCTCCTGGATCTGGATGCCTGGCGCAAGGATCGCATCGTAGCCGAAAGGTTCATGGCCTGGCTGGTGCTCTTCTTCGAGGCCGGCGAAGATGTGGTGGCCCGGTGGCTGGAGGTGGCGGATTTCGATTTTCTGGTGGCGGTGCTCCAGCGCTTCCTGCGGGTGGTAAAACTCCCGGAGGATACGGAACTTACCGAGGCCCTGGACTGGCTTCCCCCTTACACCCTGGACAACGTGTATTTCGTGGAATTCAAGACCGAGAAGTTCGAATTCTATTTCCGGCGCATCATCGAAATCATCCGGGACCGGGAGGAAACCTACTACTACAATCTCATGGAGGCCCTGATCTGGGAACTCCCCTCCCATGTGGAGGAGATGGCCTATCGTTGGCGCCGGGGACGTCTGGCGGATCACGGGATCCCCGATTACTTCGACGCCCTGGATATCTATGCCCCTCTGGTGGGCAGGGAACCCCGGCGTATCGATCCGCGCTATCTTCCCGGAAGGGTCCCGGAGGAGGAACCCCGGGATACCGGCACCGCTTTCCTTCCGGCCCTGGCCTACCCCGGGGCGGAACGGTTCTCCGAAGCCCTGCGCCGGATTACCGACCCGGCCCAGCTGGACCGGCTCCAGCGGGAACTGGCCTGGATCACCAACAAGGTCCTCATCGTGGATCACGTAAACATAGACGAGATCTCCCAGGTGGAGGACTCCCTGCGCAAGGTGCTGGGATACTTGAACATCGGGGTGGAGTATCTGGCCGGCCCGGATCCGGAGGCCGGAGCCCGGGTTCTGGAGACCTATTTCCTGGAGGATATCTTCCGCACCGCTCACACCCTCATCGTGGGGCTGAGGAAAAAGGCCCGCGAGATCTCCTCCCAGGAGGGGCTGGACCCCAGGGTCCTGCGGCACCTGGATGAACCCTATGCCTCCTATCTGCGCGGGGTAACCGTGCGGGACGCCAACCGGATCCGGCTCTATCTGCCGGAGAAGGCCGGAACCGACGAGGAATATCGCTGGTTCAGGGAACTCTCCGAGGTGCGGCGGGTGGAGAGGATCCTGGAGGAGATCGGATACTGGGCGGTGCTGATCCAGAAGGCCTTCGGCACCCCGCCCCTCTGGGTGGCGGAGATCGCCACCGCCCGCACCAACTTCCTGGAACCCCGGGACATCACCTGGTCGGCCCTTATTCTCACCGCTCTCTCCAACTGGATGGAAACCGGAGAATTCCGGTTCGCTCCGCTTCCGGCGGAAAAATGGCCGGAGGTCTTTCGCCGGCTCCTGGAATTTCATCCCGAGCCCCAGCGCAACCGGTTCCGCCCGGAGCTGGAGGAAAAACTCCATCAGAACTTCCGCTGGCTGGCCCAGAGGGAATTCTACTACGACCGGGAACTTACGGAGAGTTTCCTGCGTTTCGTGATCTCCCGCCTGGAGGAGGAACTGGCCTTTGCGGACCCGGACCAGCCGCCCTCTCCCCGGTACCTGCGTTATATCCTGGTGCGTCTTTAAGGGGAACCCCCGGCCACGGTTCGATAAAAGGTCTCCCCCCGGAAGAGCACGGTCCGGACCCGACCGCGGGTCGTCAGTCGATCCAGGATCTCCCGTACCTCCTCCGGAGGGACGCCGAAGGCCCGGGACAGTTCCTCCACCGGAGCCGGCCGCCGGGAGAGATAACCCTCCACCTCCTCCGGGGAAAGTCCGGCTCCCTTCCGGCCCGGACCCCGCGGGGATACGGTGAGGGGTTCGGCGGAGAGTTCCCGGGAGAGGGCCAGGAGTTCGGCCGGGGCCAGTCCCCTGGCCCAGGGTTCGGCCGGAGGCCTGACCACGGTGTTGAGCTGGGCACGATGCGGACGAATACGTTCCAGGGCCTGCCTGAGGGCCTCTATATCCTCCGGGGCATCGTTGATCCCCCGCACCAGGAGGATCTCCAGCCACAATTGGCCGCGCATCTTTCCGCGCAGGGCCATCAGATTCTCCACCAGTTCGCGGGCCGAAAGCCCCGGGGCCGGACGATTCACCCGGCGGAAACTCTCCTCCCGAGCCGCATCCAGAGAGGCCAGCACGAAATCCACCTCGCAGAGGGCCTCAAAGACCTCGGGCTCGGCCAGGAGGGTGCTGTTGGTGAGCACCGCAAGAGGTTTGGAGGTGAGGCGCCGGATGCGCTCCACCACCTCGGGGAACCGCAGGTTCAGGGTGGGTTCCCCTGACCCCGTGAGGGTTATCACGTCGCATTCCTTCTCCCGGAGGGCCCTTTCCAGGGCCTCCATCACCTCGGAAAGGCTCCGGTATTCCGCCCGTTGGGTGGTAAGGAGGGTGGTGCGCCCCACCTCGCAATATACACAGTCCATGGAGCAGACCTTGCGGGGGACCAGATCCACCCCCAGGGAAAGTCCCAGACGTCTCGAACGAACCGGACCGAATACAGGCATTCTTCCTCTTAAGGAATTGGCCTCCTCCGGGCTCCCGGTCGGAGGGAAAAGGCTACCTCCGGGCCAGGTCCCGCATCTTTTCGTAGGCCTCGCGGGCGATACGCATGTGTTCCAGAAACCAGGGCAGTTCCTCCAGGTACAGGGCCTGAGGCCCGTCGCACAGAGCGGCCTCCGGCCGGGGATGAAATTCCACCAGGACCATATTGGCCCCGGCGATAACCCCCTGCGCCGCTACGTGGTAGATGTCCTTGATCCCGTCCGGGGCCTCCACCCGGGAACCTATGGGATGGGAGGGATCCACACACACCGGGAGCCGGGTGAGTCGTTTGACCACCGGAACATGCCCAAAATCGGTCAGGTTGCGATGGGGATCTCCCAGATGGGTCCTCACCCCGCGCAGACAGAACACGATGCGGTGATTCCCTTCGCTGGCGATATATTCACAGGCATTGAGCGATTCCTCAAGGGAGAGCCCCATGCCCCGTTTGTAGAGCACCGGAAATTCCTGCTGACTCCCCACCGCCCGGAGGAGTTCGAAGTTCTGGGCATTGCGGGTTCCGATCTGGAGCATCACCCCGGTGGGATGCCCGGTGCGCTCCAGGGCCTCATAGATCTCCTCGATATGGTGAGGGGCCAGCACCTCCATGGCGATGACCCGGATACCGTATTTCCCGGCCAGCTCAAAGAGCCAGGGCAGACAATCCTTCCCCAGACCCTGAAAGTCATAGGGAGAGGTACGGGGTTTGTAAGCCCCCATCCGGGCGGTAACGATTCCGGCCGCGGAGAGGGCCTTAAAGATGGCCTCGGCGTTCTCCCGGCTGTCCACCGCACAGAGCCCGGCGAAGATGTGGAAGGAATCCTGATCAAAATGCAGACCCTGATACTCGAACCCGAAGGGCTCCAGGGTTCCGTGTCGCCCTATACGCCGGTATTTGGCCGAAACCCTGATGGCCCTCTCCACCCCGGGCAGGGCCTGAACCTCCTCCAGAGGGACCCGCTGGGTGTCGCCTATGAGGTGGATCTCGGTGACCCTCCGGGTCATCCCCTCGTATTGAGCTACGTGGAGCCTCAGCCCCTCGAACCGGGATAGATAATCCCGGATCTTCTGAAATTCCGGACTATCCGGACCGACCTCCGGCCTCAGAATGATAATCATGGCCCTCCATCCTCCGGTAAATTCAATCTATACATAGTGACGCAATTTTGCGAAAACACAACCCCGTCCGGGACATCTTTCCTCTTGACAGACCCCGGTCCCGGCTGCTATCCAGGGAAAAAGGCCCTTTTAAGGGGGGGTGGAGTTAAGCGGTCTCCCTTTTTTCAGGATATAGAGCGGGCCCTTTACCGGGAATTCTGGGACTTCCTGGCCGCGATCTTCGGTCTGGAGGAGGAGGAAAAATGGGCCCTGCTTTTGCCCTTCGCCCTGGAGAGCGGGTATGCGGAATCCTCCGGCGAACCCTCCCGGGCCACCCCCCGACTTCTCCTGCACCTGACCGGGATCTCCTATTCCCGGGTCCGGGAACTTTTTCATCCCCGGGGGAAACTCCACCGTTTTCGGCTCCTTCGCTATGTAAAAGGGACGGAGGAATATCCCCTTCTGGACCGTCCTTACGGGCTCCCGGAGGCCCTGATGGATCGTCTCTGCGGTCTTAAGCCCTGGCTGGAGGGGGTGGAGGAACTCCCGGCCTCGGATACGGGGCAGGCCGGTCCTCTAGCCGGCCGGATCGTCTCTCTGGCCCGCAAATCTCAAGAGAGGGGAGAACCCTTCCTCCTGGAACTCATCGGAGAGAGGGAGACCGCGCTTCTGGCCCTGGAGGAGGCCCTGGCCCAAGTAGGGCTTCCGGCCTGGTCCGTTTCCCTCCCGGAGG
>NZ_WFVX01000080.1:0-2748 GCF_015491435.1 Thermosulfurimonas sp. | reverse complement strand
GGGTGGGGGTTCCTCAGGCTACAGCTATACATCAGTGTGCACAGGTGGCGGACAGATACGGAATACCGGTTATAGCCGACGGAGGGATTAAGTTTTCCGGAGATATTGTGAAGGCCATAGGCGTGGGGGCTCATGCGGTGATGATCGGGAGTCTTTTGGCCGGAACCGAGGAGGCTCCGGGGGAGACCATCCTTTACGAAGGGCGCACCTACAAAATCTATCGGGGAATGGGGTCCCTGGGGGCCATGATGGATGGTCAGGCCGCCCGGGAGCGCTATGGTCAGTCCTCCACCGAGCCGGCCAAGTTCGTTCCCGAAGGAATAGAAGGTCGTGTTCCCTATCGCGGGCCGGTATCCAATATGATCTTCCAGCTGGTGGGGGGGTTGCGTTCCGGCATGGGGTACTGTGGCTGCCGAACCATAGAAGAATTGCGGCGCAAGGCCCGGTTTGTGAAGATTACCATGGCTGGTCTGCGGGAAAGCCATGTGCATGATGTAACCATCATGAAGGAAGCCCCCAATTACTGGATAGGAAGATAAATGCCCATCTATCAATGGGTAGGGAAGACTCTTTCGGGTGAGGTCCGCCGGGGCGAAATGGAGGCCCCGGACGTAAAGATTGTCGAGGCCAGGCTGCGGCGTCTTCAGGTCATCCCCATCAAGATCACCGAGCGTAAACAATCCGTACTGGCGCGGTTCCAGCGCAAGAAGGTGGGCGGTAAGGAGCTTACCATCTTTACCCGCCAGCTGGCCACCATGTTGGAATCCGGTCTTCCCCTGGTGCAGGCCCTGGAAGCCCTTTCCAGTCAGCAGAAAAATCCCTATTTCCAGGAGGTTATTCGTAAGATCAAAACCTCGGTGGAGGGAGGAAGCAGTTTCGCCGAGGCCCTGCGCGAATTCCCCAAGGTATTTGACGAACTCTATATCCAGATGGTGAACGCCGGGGAGGCCGGAGGAAATCTGGACAGTATCCTCAAACGTCTGGCCACCTACCAGGAAAAGATCCTGGCCCTCAAGTCCAAGATCAAACATGCCATGATGTATCCGGTGGTCATTATCCTGGTGACCATCGTGGTCCTTTCCATCATCATGGTTTTCGTCATTCCCAAGTTTGCCCAGATGTTTGCGGAGGCCGGGCAGGCTCTGCCCCTGCCCACCCAGATCGTGATCGCAGCCAGTAACCTGACCAAGCGGTTCTTTCCCTTCTTTGTGCTGGGGGTGGTGGGTCTGATCTTTCTGATCAAACAGATCTACCGCACGGAAAAAGGCCGTTACCAGATAGACAAGCTCCTTTTGCGATTGCCGGTTTTCGGGGAATTGCTCCACAAGTCAGCCATTGCTCGCCTGACCAGGACCCTGAGCAGTCTCATTGCCAGCGGGGTTCCCCTTCTGCAGGGCCTTTCCATTGCGGGTAAGGTCTCCGGGAACAGGGTTATTGAAAGGGTGGTGGAGGAGGTGCGGTTGAGTGTGTCCGAGGGGCAATCCATTGCCGAACCCATGGCCATAAGCGGCTATTTCCCCCACATGGTCACCCAGATGGTAGCCGTGGGAGAGGCCACCGGGGCCCTGGAACAGATGCTGGATAAGGTAGCGGATTTTTACGAGGATGAGGTGGATCGAACCGTGGATACCCTTTCCACCCTTATAGAACCGGTATTGATCGTTTTCCTGGGAGGGATTATCGGGAGCATTATCATTTCGCTCTATTTACCTATCTTTAAACTGGCCAGTGTAGCCGGGGGTTAAAGCCCGGTTTCCCGGAGGGCTTCCAGCAATTCGCGCTGTTTTCGGGTCAAACGTTTGGGGATAATGGGTTCCACCTTTACATAAAGGTCTCCGGTGTGTCCGTTGCGGTCCGGAAGTCCCAGGCCCCGCAGCCGCAGACGGGTCCCGGGAGAGGTGCCGGAGGGAATTTTCACCCGGATCTTTTTACCCTCCGGGGTCTCGATCTCGGTCTCTCCCCCCAGAATGAGGGTGGTAAAGGGGACTTTCTGGGTGGTGACCAGGTCCGATCCCTCCACCTGGAAACGGGGGTGGGGCTGGATCCGGATCCGGAGAAAGAGGTCTTTTCTTTTACCATCCGGGCCCAGAGGACCTTTGGCCACCAGCCTTAGTTTCTGCCCCTCTTTCACTCCCGGGGGAATCTTGACCTTTACCCTTTCGGGGCGGCCCAGCGGGGCCACCATCAGGACCTTTTCCGTGCCCTGGCGGGCTTCCTCCAGGGTGAGGGGGAGGTCCAGGATCATTTCCTCGGAAACCCCTCCTGGCTCGTGAAACTCCTCCCTGGCGGTATCGAAGAGATGACTGAAGAGTCTGGAAAGATCTATGGTGAACCCCCGGGAACGCCCTCCTCCCCCGAAGTGGAAGAAACGGCCCAGATCGAACTCTATGCCCAGATCCCGGAAGAGGTTTTCGAAATTGAACCCCCGGAAGATGTCCTCCTGGGTGTAGCGCTTTTCGAATTCGGCGGAACCGAAGAGATCGTACTGGCGGCGTTTTTCCGGATCGGAAAGGACGGCGTAGGCCTCGTTGATCTCCTTGAATTTTTCCTCGGCTTCTTTATTTCCGCGGTTGCGGTCGGGATGATACTTCAGGGCCAGGCGCCGGTAGGCCCGCTTGATCTCCTCCTGCGAGGCGTCTCTGGGTACTCCCAGAATCTTATAGTAATCCTTGGGCATGGCTAAAAGGTAAAAAGGGCTTTTTCTTCCGTCAAGAAACTACAAGGCGGCTCTCCGAGGGTTAAGGGGGG
>NZ_WFVX01000079.1:0-3899 GCF_015491435.1 Thermosulfurimonas sp. | reverse complement strand
CCTGAAGATCTATCTTTGAACAGTCGTATTCCCGCACCTCGAGATACCGCGCCCCCCGGTCGCTGCGGTAGATCCGGGGCTCGCGTTTGGTCCTTCCGCGTACATAGTTCAGAGTCTTTCGGTCCGGCTCCATAAGCCCCACCTTGCCTCCGGCCTCGATGGCCATGTTAGCCATGGTGAACCTTTCGGCCATGGAAAGTCGCCTTATGACCTCCCCGGAAAACTCCATGGCCCGGTAAAGGGCCCCATCCACCCCGATGTCCCCGATGGTGTAAAGAATAAGATCCTTTCCCGAGACCCAGGGTTTGAGTTTTCCCCGATAGACGAACTTTATGGTCTCCGGCACCTTGAACCAGGTGCGGCCGGTGATCCAGGTCGCGGCAAGATCCGTGGACCCCACCCCGGTGGCAAAGGCCCCGAGCGCTCCGTAGGTGCAGGTGTGGCTGTCGGCCCCGATGACGATGTCTCCCGGAACCACCAGCCCCAGTTCCGGAAGCAGGGCATGTTCTATTCCACAGGCTCCTCCTTCGTAATAATGCCGGATACCGAAACGGCGGGCAAACTCGCGACAGATCCGCACCTGCTCGGCGCTCTTGATGTCCTTGTTAGGGGTGAAATGATCCATGACCAACACGATGCGCTCCGGGTCAAAGACCCGGCTTATACGCGTCTCCTCGAAGATCCTGATAGCCAGCGGCGCCGTGATGTCGTTGGCCAGCGTGAGATCCACCGGGACCTCCACCAGCTCCCCGGGCTCCACCGCCGCCACCCCGGCCCGATCGGCCAGGATCTTTTCCGCCATAGTCATGGGACGTTTCATGGGGTACCCTCCTTACCTGAAGCCTAAAACCGGAACGCAAGTCTTTCTAACCCGCAAGAGGCCTTTCGGCAAGGCCCGGAAGCTTTTCTTCAAGTAAAAAACAGTTCTCTCCAGGTGGGGGAGAGAAACTTTTGGGGATAGGATTTAAAAATGATGACCGAGGACATCCTTAAGGAAGCCGCCAGGGATCTGGCCTTTCTCCTTGACCGGGGGTATCCGGAAAAAGCGGCCTTAAAGCTTGTGGGCGATCATTTCGGCCTTTCCCGGGCCGAAAGGGAGCTCCTTCTCCGGGCCACGCCTCCCCGGGAGATAGCCCTCCGTCGCCGCCAAAAGAGGGTGCGGGCCGCCGAGCTTTCCGGAAAAAGGGTCACGATGGACGGCTACAACGTGCTTGCCACCCTGAGCCACGCCCTTTCCGGCTGCCCGCTGGTCCTTTCCCGGGATGGTTTTGTCCGCGATGCCGAAAGGGCCTACGGGCGTTTTCCGCACCTCGAAACCCAGCTGCCCCGCATGGAGACCCTTATCCTGCGTTTCTTCCGGCGCTATCCACCGGCTTTTCTAGGGATCTATCTCGACGCCCCGGTCTCGGGTTCGGGCAAACTTGCGGAAAGGTTGCGCCAGCGGATCCTACGCCCCTTAAGGATTCCGGGTGAGGTGCTTGCGGTAAAGGAGGCCGAACGCCTGGTCCTTTCCGGAGAGGTGGTTCTTACCGCCGACGGAGCCCTCCTCGATCGGGCCAGGCGGGTTTTCGATCTTGCCGGACACCTCATCCGTTATTCCCTGAGGATGGCCCCCAAACACTTCTTCGGTTAAATCCACCTCTGGACTTGGTTCCGGGGCAGGAAAAGTTATAATGGATTAGCCTCACGGGAAAAGAGGAGGTATCTATGGCCGGACATTCTCACTGGGCACAGATAAAACGTAAAAAGGCCGCACAGGATGCCAAACGGGGCCGTATCTTTACCAAGATCACCCGCGAGATCATGGTAGCGGCAAGACTCGGAGGCGGCGATCCGGATTCCAATCCCCGGTTGCGGGCGGCCATCGCTGCGGCCAAGGCCGTTAATATGCCCAAAGAAAATATCGAAAGGGCCATCCGTAAGGGACTGGGCCTGGAGGAAGGCACCCGCTATGAGGAGGCCACCTTCGAGGGCTACGGGCCCGGAGGGGTGGCCATCCTTATCCAGAGTGTAACCGACAATCGGCGTCGCACGGTCTCCGAATTGCGTCATATCTTCAGTAAATACGGGGGGAATCTGGCTGAACCCGGGGCCGTGTCCTGGATCTTCGAAAAGAAGGGCCTCATCGTGGTCCCCCGGGACGGTCTTTCCGAGGAACAGGTCCTAGAAGCCGCTCTGGAGGCCGGGGCCGAGGATGTGAGGACCTACGAGGGAGAATTCGAGATCATCACCGGCCCTGAGGAATTTGAAACCGTCCGTTCCGGACTGGAAGAAGCCGGCCTTCCCCTGGCCTCGGCCCGGGTTACCCTGGTCCCCAAAACTACGGTCCGGGTGGAGGACGAGAAGATCGCTCAGCAGATCCTGCGCCTTATGGAAAAACTGGAGGATCATGACGATGTTCAGAACGTTTACGCCAACTTCGACATCCCTCAGGAATTACTGGAAAAACTTTCCGGGAATGAGTAGGTGCGGATACTGGGCATAGACCCCGGCTCCCGGGTTACCGGTTACGCGGTGGTGGAGGAAGAGGGTAACCCCCGGGTCCTGAGCTGGGGTACTCTATCCTTAAAAAGACAGGATCCGCTGCCCGAACGACTTAGGACCCTTTATCAGGAACTGTTGCATTTGTGGGAGGAGTTCCGTCCCGGGGTGCTGGTCCTGGAAGAGGTGATCCCGGAACGGTTTCCCCGGGCGGCCCTGGCTCTGGGACAGGCCCAGGGGGTGGTCCTTCTTCTGGCCGCTCAAAAGGGGCTCTCCTGGTATCTCTATCATCCCTCCACGGTTAAACAGACCCTTACCGGAAACGGCAGGGCCAGCAAGGAACAGGTGGCCTACATGGTAAAAAATATGCTGGACCTGGAGGAAGATCCTCCTCTGGATGCTACCGATGCCCTGGCCCTGGCCTTGACCCACCTTCTGAGGATACGTTCATGCTTTCCGAGATAACCGGACGTCTGCGACGTAAGCTGCCGGGCAGGATCTGGGTCGAGGCCGGTCCGGTGGTGCTGGAGGTCACGGTACCCTTCACCCTGGTGGAAACCCTTCCTCCGGTAGGGGAAGTGGTGCGTTTGCCGGTATGCCTGTGGATCCAAGAAGGGACCCCCGAGCTTTTCGGTTTCGCCGACGAGACCTCGCGCGAGACCTTCCGTCTTCTGGCCTCGCTTTCCGGGGTGGGGCCGCGTCTGGCCCTGAATCTTCTGGCCTTTTTCCGGCCGGAAGAACTGGAGGAAGCGGTTCAGAGAGAGGACATCCAGGCCCTTTCCCGGGTTCCGGGTATAGGTCCCCGTCGGGCGGAAAGACTATGTGTGGAGCTGAGGGGAAAACTGGCACTCCAGAAGAAGAAAACGGCCCCTTCCCCGGTTTACGAGGAGGCCCTTCTGGCCCTTAAGAACCTGGGTTTCTCCGCCCGGGAGGCCGAGGAGGCCCTGGCGGCGGTCTTTACCGGGGAGGAAAATCTGGACGAACTGCTGCGCAAGGCCCTGAAGCACTTCTCTCCGGGATAGGCCCTGAGTATAATTCCTTTTGAAAATGGAAAATCTGCGCCCGCGTAGCCTGGCGGAATATATCGGCCAGGAAGACATCAAAAGGGAACTCCAGGTATATCTTTCCGCGGCGCGGGCCCGGGGAGAGCCCCTGGATCACATGCTCCTTACCGGTTTCCCGGGGCTGGGGAAGACCACCCTGGCCCAGGTAGTGGCCCAGGAACTGGGGGTGAATTTCAGGATCACTTCCGGGGCGGCCCTGGAGCGTCCGGGGGACCTGGCCGCCATCCTCACCACCCTGGAGGAAAAAGATATCCTCTTCATCGATGAGATTCACCGTCTCCCCAAGGCCTGCGAGGAGGTGCTCTATCCGGCGATGGAGGATTTCGCCCTGGATCTGGTGGTGGGGAAGGGGCC
>NZ_WFVX01000078.1:0-9471 GCF_015491435.1 Thermosulfurimonas sp. | reverse complement strand
GGATGGATCTCCCCTATCTGCGCGTGGTGTATGCCCCTAACGGACTCCCCTTTCGGCGAATCGGTTTTGCGGTATCTAAAAAGGTGGGTAAAGCGGTGGTGCGTAACCGGATCAAGCGCCGGTTGAGGGAGGTCTTTCGACGGAATAAAGACCTCTTTCCTCCGGGTTGCGACCTGGTATTCATTCCCCGGAGGGAAATCCTGCGCTTGAGGCCTGAAGAACTGGCGCGGGAACTGGCCCGGGCCTTCGGAAAAAGATGCTGACCAGGTTTCTGATCCTCGGCCTAAAGGTCTATCGGCTCCTGCTCTCGCCCTGGCTACCCGGGGGCTGCCGTTTTTACCCCAGTTGCAGTCGTTATGCCGAGGAAGCACTGAGGAGGTTCGGTCCGGTGCACGGGGGATGGCTGGCCCTGCGGCGGATCCTTCGCTGCCACCCCCTCCATCCCGGAGGCTATGATCCTGTCCCGCAAGGAGGAAAGAGCTAATGGAAACACGAGCCCTTCTGGCCATAGTCCTTTCGGTAATCATTCTGCTGGCCTTCCATCTCTGGTATGCCTCCCATTTCGCTCCGGAAACCCGGCCCTCCTCCCCTCAAGTAACGAAAAAGGAGGCTTCCCGGCAGGCGAAAACGGTGGCCGGGGCCTCCCGAATTTCCCGCGAAATCCCGGTAAAGCTTTCCCGGGTGCGGGAAATCACCGTGGATACGGAAAGTTTTCGAGCGGTGATTACCGAGGCCGGAGCCCGGTTCAAGAGTTTCGAACTCAAGAAATACCGCCGGGATCCTCGCCCGGATTCCCCCCTGATCCAGCTCGTCTCCGCTCCCAAACAGGGTCTCCCCATAGAGATCTATGTCCCGGAAAGGCCCGAGCTGGCCATCCTGCCCTATCGGGGGCCGCAGAAGACGATCTGGAAGCTCTCCGGGGGAGAGGAGGAAACCCTCAGCTTCCAGCCGGCCTATTCCTATCCGCTTCTCCTGAGCAAGAGTCTCACCTTCAGGGGAAAGAATTACTTCTTTGAGCTTACGGTAAGGGTCAAGAACCAGAAGAAAGAAGCGGTGCGGGAACGTCTGCTCCTGCGCCTGGTGGGGGCTCCTTTCTGTCGAAGCACCCGTTATGTATTTAAGGGCCCGGCCTATTTCGATGGAAAACACCTGGAGGAAGTGAAGATCAAGAAGGGCCATCGGGAATACGCGGGGCCCCTCTCCTGGGTGGGTTATGAGGACGCCTATTTTCTGCTGGCCCTTCTTCCGGAGGAGAACCTCAACTGGCGTCTCACCATGCGCCGGCTTGCGGATCAGGTTCAGGAGGTGATCCTGTGGTCTCCGGAATTCACCCTCCCTCCCGGAGGGAGCCGGGAGTTTCGTTTCGGGGTCTATTTCGGCCCCAAAAAGATGGAAGACCTCAAGGCGGTGGGGCGAGGGCTACCGGCGGCCCTTCATTTCGGCTTTTTTGATCCCATAGCCAAACCCCTCCTCTGGGCCCTCAAGTTCTTCCATCGGTTTGTGGGCAACTACGGCCTGGCCATCATTCTGGTCACCGTACTGATCCGCATCATCTTCTGGCCGCTCAATCACCTGAGCTACAAGAGCATGAAGAAGATGCAGGAGATTCAACCCCTGATCCAGCGTCTGCGCGAGAAATACAAAGACGACCCCCAGGCCCTGAATCGCGAACTCATGCAGGTCTATCGCACCTATAAGATCAATCCTTTCTCCGGGTGTCTGCCCATGCTCATCCAGATTCCGGTCTTCTTTGCCCTTTACAAGGTCTTGCTCCAGGCCATTGAGCTACGTCATGCGCCCTTTTTTGCCTGGATAAACGACCTTTCGGCACCGGATCGGCTGCCTGTGGGCTTTGATATCCCCTATCTTCACGGTCTTCCGGTGCTCACCATCCTGATGGGGGTCTCCATGTATGTACAGCAGAAACTTTCTCCCACCTCCCTTGATCCCACCCAGGCCCGTCTTATGCTTATTATGCCGGTGGTATTTACGGTATTATTTGTCAATTTTCCCTCGGGCCTGGTGTTATACTGGCTGGTAAACAACCTGCTTTCCATTGCACAGCAAGTTATGATCAATAAACTTCATGCGAGGTGAGGAGGATGACCGAGGAACGCATTTTCGAAGCCAAGAGCGTGGATCAGGCCATTGAAGAGGCTTGCCGGGTTATGGGATGTCTGCCCGAAGATCTGGAGGTGGAGATTCTGGAACACGGCTCGGCCGGGCTTTTCGGTCTGGGGGCCAAAAAGGCCCGAATCAAGGTTCGACTCAAGCCGGAAAAGATCCTTTCCGAACGGGCCAACCGGGCGATAATGTTCCTGAAAGAGCTTTTTCTTTCCGGAGAACTCCGGATCGAGCCCCAGGTGGAACTGGCTGCGGACCATGTGGTGGTCAACCTTGCCGGCGAGGATTCCTCCATCTTCACCCAAAACGGGGGTGCGGCCATCGAGGCCTTGGAATTCCTGGTGAACAAGGTGGTGGCCCGCAGGCTGGGCGTGGGGCCCAAGATCGTGGTGGATGTGGAGGGGTTCCGGGAAAGGCGTGAGGAGGAACTGCGTCGTATGGCCCTGGAGGCGGCGGAGAAGGCCAAACGCACCGGAAAACCCGTGGCCCTGCCTCCCATGAGCGCCCGGGAACGCCGCCTGATCCACATGACCCTCCGGGGACGCAAGGACATCCAGACCCGCAGCGCCGGGCAGGGCGAACGTCGCCATGTAGTGGTGCATCCCGCCCACGAACGTCCGCGTAAGAAAAAATGACCCCGGCCCACACCCGGACCGAGGATACCATTGCCGCCATCGCCACTCCTCCCGGTCCGGGAGCCATAGGGGTCATCAAGATCAGCGGGCGGGAAGCGGAGGGGATCCTGCGGCGTCTTTTTCGCCCGGCCCGGCCCAGAGAGCACTTCGAGTCCCATCGTTTTTATTACGGCCATATCGTGGATCCGGATACCGGCGAGCCGGTGGATGAGGTGCTGGTGGTACTCATGCGGGCCCCCCGAAGCTATACCCGCGAAGACGTGGCGGAAATCCATGCCCATAGCGGCTACCGGGTCCTCACCCGCATTCTGGAACTGGTCTTTCGGGCCGGAGCCCGTCCGGCCGAGCCCGGAGAATTCACCCTCAGGGCCTTTCTCAACGGACGTCTGGATCTGGCTCAGGCCGAAGCCGTACAGGAGATCATCTCCGCCCGCTCCGATACCGCCCTGCGTCTGGCCCTGCGGCAACTCTCCGGGGGTCTGTCCGAAAAGATCCGGCGGATCCGGGAGACCCTGCTCCATCTCCTGGCCCTTACCGAGGCGGCGGTGGACTTCCCGGAGGAGGACCTGGAGATCCTCTCCCCGGAGGAAACCCGGGAGCGGCTCCGAAAAGAGGTGCTTACGCCGCTTGAGGAACTCATCCGGGCCTCCGGAGAGGGGAAACTCTTTCGGGAAGGCATCGCCGTGGTCCTGGCCGGACGCCCCAATGTGGGTAAATCCAGCCTGCTCAATGCCCTGCTGCGGGAGGAACGAGCCATCGTGACCCCGATCCCCGGCACTACCCGGGACGTGATCGAGGAGACGGCTCAGATCGCCGGTCTTCCGGTAAGACTGATGGACACCGCCGGGCTGCGGGAAACCGGCGATGAGGTGGAGGCCATCGGGGTGCGCAAGGCCCGGGAAAAACTGGAGGCCGCAGACGTGGTGATCTTCCTAGTGGACGGCAGCCAGGCCCCCCGGGAGGAGGATCTCCGCCTCTACCAGGAGATCCGCAAGCGCCCCCACGTGGTGGCCGTAAACAAGATCGACATCGCTTCCCCGGATACCCTTTCGGCCTGGAAGAAAGCCCTGCCGGCGAACCCCGTGTATATCTCCGCCCTTAAGGGGACCGGGCTTTCCGAACTTTCCCGCCGGATCTTTGAAACGGTCATCGGTCACGGCCCGGCCGAACCCCCGGAGGTGGCTCCCAACCTGCGACAGAAAGCGGCCCTGGAAAGGGCCGCGGAGGCCACTCGCCGGGCCCTCGCCCTCCTGGAGAAAAAGGAACCCCTCCCGGAGCTCCTGGCGGTGGAGTTGCGGGAGGCCCTCTCGGCCCTGGGAGAAATTACCGGGGAGGTGACCACCGAGGACCTTCTAGACCGAATCTTCTCCACCTTCTGTATCGGAAAATAGATCTCCGAAAACTCCTTGACCTTCGGTAGCCTCCGGGCTAGCCTGCAAGGGAAGATGGCGGTACTGGTGGTGGCCGGAATCGATCCGAGCGGGGCCGCGGGGCTGGCCATGGACCTCCGGGTGCTCTCCATCCTGGGGGTCTATGCCACGGGTGTACCCACCGCCCTGACCGTACAGACCCCGGAAAAGGCCCTCTCCTGGCAGGGGGTTTCCGGGGACTACCTCCGTGAGGCCCTTCCGGCCGTCCTCTCCGGTCTCTCGGTAAAGGTTATCAAGATAGGCATGCTCGGCACCGTGGAAAATGTTCTGGTCCTATCCCGCATCCTTTCCGAATTTTCGGGAACGGTGATTCTGGACCCGGTGCTTTCGGCTTCAAGCGGCCTCCCCCTGGCGGAAAGAGACCTGGTTCCGGCCATCAGGAGGGAGCTCCTGCCCAGGGTAACCCTTTTTACCCCCAATCTTCCCGAGGCCGAGGCCTTTCTCGGAAGGCCGATCCGGAGAGGGGAAGAACCCGAAGCCGTCCGTGAGCTTCAGGCCCTGGGGCCTCCGGCGGTCCTTCTTAAGGGAGGACATACCGGGGGCCCCCGGATAAGGGACTTCCTCGGGGAGGGAGAAACCCTCCGGACTTTCGAGCGAGACAGGGTCCCGAGGGATTTCCGGGGCACGGGTTGTTTTCTGGCTTCGGCGGTGGCCGGCTTCCTCTGCCAGGGGCTTTCGCTGGTTGAGGCCGTGACCCGAGCGGAAGAATTTTTGACCCTGGGGCTTCTCCGGGCCGAGGTGAAAGGAGCTACGGCTCCGGAGCCCTCGATTCTTGTGGAACGTCTTTCCGAGGGGCGCCGGGTGCTTGAGGCCCTGGAGGAAGCTGCGGAGGAATTTTGCCGGCATCCGGTGCGCCCGCTCATCCCCGAGGTCCAGACCAACCTGGCCTACGCCCTGCCCCTGGCCCGAAGGGTGGAGGAGGTGGCGGCCTTTCCCGGGCGCATCGTGGCCTACGGGGACTCCGCCCGCCCGGTGGGCTGCCCCCGTTTCGGGGCCTCGAGCCACGTGGCCCGCATCGTGCTTTCGGCCCTGCGCTTTGACCCTGCAAGACGCGCGGCCATGAACATCCGCTATGCGGAAGAATTCCTGAGACGGGCCGAGGCCCTGGGCCTGCGGGTGGCCCGGTTCTCCCGCACCGAGGAACCCGAGGAGGTCAAACGCCGCGAGGGAGGCACCCTCTCCTGGGCGGTCACCACTGTCTGCCGGCGCCTGGGCTTCGTCCCGGACCTCATCGCCGACGAAGGCGACCTGGGAAAGGAACCCATGATCCGCATCCTGGCCCGCACCCCCCACGAGGCCGTCTCCCTGGCCCTGAGACTCCTTGAGATACATTTGTAGATCATTACCTTGACTTTTATTTTGCCGATCTTATCCAGTATGGAAGGCCCGGAAGGGTCAATCTTTAGAGGGAGGTGCGGGAGATGGCAGCTATCCGAGGACTAAATTTTCGTATTAGTACCCTTATCTGGGGGTTGGGTCTGGTGGCCCTGGGGGTTCTCTTCCTTTCGCTTCTGGGAAATCTGAAGGCTTTAGATGAGCAGGAAACCATCATCGCCGATCTTACCGAATTCAATCTGCCCCTTCTTAAGGAAATGTGTCAGGTGTCTTACCTCCTAGGACATCAACGGGCCCTCCTTCGACTGGACGGAGGGGGAAAGATGGAATTTCGGGAAAGTTCCGAAAATCTCAAAAGGCACCTGGGACAACTGGAAAAATATCTTCGGGATGCCCGGGGAGATACGGTGGAGGAAGAAAATCTTCTTTCCCGTTTACGCGAGAGTCTAAAGATTCTGCGGGAAGATTACAGCCGTTTTGAAAGGGAGGCCCTGGCCTATCTTGCTTCACCGGAGGAGGAAAAATCCCGGGCTCTGCAACAAAGGCTTCGGGCCATGGATCAGGAGGCGTCCCGGTTCATGAAACATGTGGATCTTCTGAATAAAAAGGCCCGTGGTAAAAGCCGGGAGCGAAGTCTCAAGGCCCGGCGCAATGCCCTTCTGATAACCCTTTTAGGGCTGAGTCTTATCCTTTTCGTCTTTGTCAGCGTTCTGCGGGTCTTTCGGCGCAATGTGCACGATTATCGGAGTCGCATGCAGGATCTTGCCGAGGGTGAGGCCGATCTCACCAAGAGGGTGGCCATCACCGGGAATACCGAACTGGACGAGGCCGCGGTCTATACCAACCGCTTCCTGGAGAAGATTCACGGTATCATCCGGGATCTGCGGGAGACGGCGGAGAGACTTTCCGGAGAAACCCGCCGTCTGGCCGAGGCCTTCGGGGTCTCGGTGCAGGGAGCGGAGCGGGGCCTGAACCAGAGCCGTAAGGCCCGGGAGTTCGCCTCGGAACTGGAACAGGAGATCGCTTCCATGGCCGCGGCCATGGAGGAAATGAGCGCCACCATCAGCGAGATCTCCCGCAACACCCAGGAAACCAGCCTTCGGGCCCGGGAATCGCAGGAGGCCGCCGAGGTCACCGCTCGGGTGGCTGCGGAACTGGTGGAGGCCTCCCAGCATATCCGGGAGATGAGCGACCTCATCGGGGGAGTGGCGGAGCAGACCAAACTTCTGGCCCTTAACGCCACCATCGAGGCCGCCCGGGCCGGGGAGGCCGGCAAGGGGTTCGCCGTGGTGGCCAACGAGGTCAAGGAACTGGCCCGCCAGTCCGCCGAACTGGTGGAAAAGATCAATCAGGCCGTGGAACAACTCCTCTCCCGGGTGGAGAATGTATCTCAGGCCAGCGAACGCAACCGGGAAGCCGCAAACGCCATTGCGGATATGGCCCAGAATGTGGCTGCCGCAGTGGAGGAACAGAGCACGGTGGTAAACGATCTGAGCAGCAACCTCACCCGCATCACCGAAAAATCCAGGGAACTCTCTCAGGAGGCCGAGGAGATGGAAAAATTGAGCCAGGAGATCCTGGAGGAGGCCCGCAAACTTCAAGTGGACGAATTAAACCAGATCGTCATTCATTTGGAAAAACTCCTTTCCTCCTTCAGGGTATAAGCACCGGGTTTAATCTTGTGAGGCCCCTCCGGTCGTGCTAAAAAAGAAAGAAACTCCGGTAAGGGAGGGGCCTCATGGCCATTTCCAAAGAGGAAGTTCAGCATGTAGCCCATCTCGCCCGACTGGAATTCTCCGAGGAGGACCTGGAACGATTCACCCGTGAGCTGTCCGGCATCCTTGAGTACATGGCCAAACTCTCGGAGGTGGACACCTCCGGGGTGGAGCCCACCTATAACGCCCTCCGCCTGGAGAATCGTTTCCGGGAGGATCAGGTGCGGCCCTCCTTCCCTCCGGAGGAAATCCTCTCCAATGCTCCGGAACGGGAGGGCTCGAGTTTTGTGGTTCCCCGGGTTATAAGATCCTAGGGAGGCGATTATGGAACATCGCTCGCTGCTGGAATGGCGGGAGAGTCTTCGGCGACGGGAGATAAGTGCCCAGGAACTGGTGGAATACTATCTGGAGCGCATCCGGCGTCTGGATCCCCAAATAAAGGCCTACCTTACCGTCTGTGAAGAGGAAGCCCGGCGCCAGGCCCGGGAGGCTGACCGAAGGCTTTCCGCCGGAGAGGAACTGCCCCTTCTGGGCGTGCCCCTGGCCATCAAAGACAACATCTGCACCCGGGGAGTACGCACCACCTGTGCCTCGAGAATCCTGGAAAACTTCGTCCCTCCCTATGATGCCACGGTGATAGAGAGGCTCAAGGCCGCGGGGGCTATCCTCCTGGGGAAGACCAATCTGGACGAGTTTGCCATGGGGTCTTCCACGGAGAACTCGGCCTTCTTTCCCACCCGGAATCCCTGGGACACCGAGCGGGTGCCCGGGGGCTCCTCCGGGGGGTCTGCGGCGGCGGTGGCGGCGGATCTCTGTGCCGGGGCCCTGGGGTCAGACACCGGAGGGTCCATCCGTCAGCCGGCCTCCTTCTGCGGGGTGGTAGGGTTTAAGCCCACCTACGGTCGGGTTTCCCGTTACGGTCTGGTGGCCTTTGCCTCCTCCCTGGATCAGATCGGGCCCCTTACCCGCACGGTAGCCGATACCGCGCTTCTTCTCCAGGTCATCGGGGGTCCAGACGAACGGGATACCACCTCCTGGCCCGAACCTCAGCCGGACTACCTGGCGGAACTGGAAAAACCCCTTTCCTCCCTGCGGCTCGGGATCCCTAAGGAAGCCTTCGGGGAGGGGCTTTCTCCGGAGGTGCGCCGGGTGCTGGAAGAGGCCCTTCGGGAAGCGGAAAAACTGGGGCATGAGATCCGGGAGGTTTCCCTTCCCCATCTGGAATACGCCCTTCCGGCCTACTACATCATTGCTCCGGCCGAGGCCAGTTCCAATCTGGCTCGCTACGACGGGGTAAAATACGGGTTCCGGGCCCCGGGGCGGGATCTCATAGATATGTACAAAAAGACCCGTTCCCAGGGCTTCGGGGCGGAAGTAAAGCGGCGGATCATGCTGGGCACCTATGCCCTTTCGGCGGGATACTACGAAGCCTTTTATCGCAAGGCCTCCCAGGTGCGCACCCTGATCATTCGGGACTTTGAGGAGGCCTTTCGCCAGGCGGATCTCATCCTCATGCCGGCCAGCCCCACGCCGGCCTTCAGACTGGGGGAAAAGACCGACGATCCTCTTAAGATGTATCTCTCGGACATTTACACTATTCCGGTAAACATGGCCGGGCTTCCGGGCCTCAGTCTTCCGGTGGGGTTTACCGAAAATCGCCTCCCGGTAAACCTTCAGGTGATCGGGCCGCAGCTGGCCGATGCTCTGGTCCTGGCCTTCGGCCGGGCCCTGGAGGCAGCCCTGACCCTGGACCTTAAACCCCCTCTGGAGTAGATAGGTGCAGCGTTTGCCCCTGGGATACCTTAAGCCGGGGATGGTTACTGCCGAAGAGGTCAAGGATGAAAAAGGAAGGGTCCTCTGCCCGCAAGGGACGGTCCTTTCCTCCGAACTCATTGAACGTTTCGGGAAGATGGGGGTACGTTTTGTTACGGTAAAAGGAAAACCGGTGGTTTTTCCCTGGGAAAAATCGCTGGAAGAGGAACTCCGGGAGCTTGAGGAACGGTTTGCCCGAAGCCGGCATCCTTTCCTTAAGGAGGTCAAGGAGACCCTGCGGGCCTTTCTCCAGGCCCAAGCCACCGAGGTAAGGGAATGATAGACGAGAAGCGGAGGGAGATAAAAAAGAAACTCCGGGGACTTCAGGGTCTCCCCACCCTTCCCCCCATCGTGGCCAAACTTACCCAGATGATCGGCGACGAAACGATATCCGCCCCTCAGATCGCTGCGGTGATCGAA
>NZ_WFVX01000077.1:0-5082 GCF_015491435.1 Thermosulfurimonas sp. | reverse complement strand
TTTGTGGAAAAGGCCGATCGGGTGATCGCCGAGATCACCTCCCGGGGAAGGCTCCCCATCCTGGTGGGGGGGACGGGTCTGTATCTGAAGGCCCTGCTCCACGGTCTCTTCCCGGTGGAGGTGCCGGAGGAACTGAGGAAGAACCTGAGGGAAAGGCTGGCCCGGGAGGGACTTTCTTCCCTTTATCGGGAATTGCAGGAGAAAGACCCGGAGGCCGCGGCCCGTATCCATCCCCACGATCGGGTACGCATCCTTCGGGCCCTGGAGGTCTATTACGCCACCGGAAAACCCTTCTCCCGGCTGGCCCGGGAACACGGTTTTCGCCCCCGGCGTTACTCCGCCCTCAAGATCGGTCTGATTCTGCCCCGGGAAGAACTTTACGCCCGTCTGGATCAGCGGGTGGAGGAAATGCTCCGGGCCGGGCTCCTGGAGGAGGTAAAAAAACTGCTGGCCCGGTATCCCCCGGACCTAAAACCCCTTCAATCCATCGGTTATCGTCATCTGATCGCCTATCTTTCTGGGCGACTCTCCTTTTCGGAAGCCGTACGGCTCATGAAACGCGACACGCGGCGCTATGCCAAGCGTCAGCTTACCTGGTTCAGGGCCGATCCCGAGGTAAGGTGGTTCCATCCGGCAGACCGTAAGGCCATCTTTGAGGAGGTGGAAAAATTTCTCGCTGGCAAAACTTGAGAATTTAGGGTAAACATATAGGAATTAAAAAATATCCTGGCCGGAGGTTCTTCCATGGAAAAGAAATTCCTCATCCCTTCCCCCAAAAAGGTAGCCGACAAGACCCTGACCCCGGAGGAAACCATTTCCCTGGTGGAGAAGCGGCTGAGGGAGAGCGGCTTGCGGGTATTCCGGGAGTTGCGGCGCATCGATAAGGGGCGACTGGGTATTCCCGTGTATATAAGTATTTACGACGTGGAGGGGCAGCGCACCACCGGAAACTATAAGCAGATGGGCAAAGGGGCCACCGATGCCCTCTCCCGGGCCAGCGCCCTTATGGAACTGGTGGAACGTTTTTCGCTTTTCCATTTCGTAAAAAACACCCGCAACCAGCCCCCTCTTCCCTATGAGTCCTTTCCGGGAGAAGCCCTTCGGCCCGAGGAGATTCTGGATTCGGTGGAGGATCCGGAGAACGATCGCCGGGCCCGGGAGCTTTTCCTCCGGATCTTTCCCCGCACTCCCATGCACTGGGTTCCGGCCTTTGCGGTGGCGGAAAACCGCACCGTGTATCTTCCCTTCTTCTGGTTCTGGATCCTTTACGAATACAACGGATCCGCCGCGGGGAACACCTATCCCGAGGCCTCGGTTCAGGCCACCTGCGAGCTCATCGAACGGCACGTCTCGGCCCTCTCGCACCGACTCCGCTCCCCCATGCCGGAAATCCGGCGCGATTCCATAACCGGCGAGGGAGACCGTCTGTGTCGGTGCTTCGAACGTCTGGGAATCCGGCTCTGGATCAGGGATATGACCTACGGTATGCCTGCTCCCACGGTGGCGGCCATGGCCCTGGATCCCTCCACCTTCCCCCACCGCAGTGAGATCGTCTATGCCTCTGGAACCGGAACCAGCCCGGAAAGATCCCTCATTCGCACCCTTACCGAGATAGCCCAGCTGGCCGGAGACTTCGACACCGAGGGTAAATACCTGGAAAGCGCTCTGCCCAAATTTGCCGATCTGGAGGAGGCCGCTTACGTGGTCCAGAAGGCCGGAGAGGTGTCCCTTTCGGAACTCCCCAATCTTTACGCCGATGATCATACCACGGAGCTTATCTCTCTGGCCCGGGGCCTTCAGGAACGGGGATTTCGCCTTTTCCTGGTGGATATCGCCCATTCCCTGCTGAATATTCCGGCGGTGTATGCGGTGATTCCCGGGGCCCTTTTCCGGGAACGCACCCGCATCTCTCCGCTCTATCATCTCGTGCGCACCGCGGCCCTTTATCTTCCGCGGGAAACCTCCCTGGATCTTCTGTCCTCCCTAACCCGGGAACTCCGGGATAAATACTACCTGTGGGCCTATTACGGGAAGCTTCTGGCCGAGGACGGTCATTCCGAAGAGGCCCTTTCCGCCCTGAGCCGGGCCCTGGAATGCGCCCCCGATCCGGCGGATCGCCCGGCTATCCTGGCCCACCTGGCCGAGGTATATCTCCGGCTGGGGCGTTTGGCCGAGGCCCGGTCCGCCGCGGAGGAGGGCCTGAGTATTTCCGAATTCCCCGAACTCTGGAACCTCATGGGCAGGGCCTGTTTCCGCCTCGGAGACCACGCCGCCGCCCTCACCGCCTTCCTCCGGGCCGTAGAGCTCGAGCCCTCCTCGGCCGTGGATTACGCCAACGCCGGTTACTGTCTGCGGGAACTGGGGGCCCCGGAGGAGGCCCGGCGCTTCTTCGAAATGGCCCTCTCCCTGGATCCTTCTTTAAAGATGGCCCAGGAGGGATTAAAGTGGTGCGAGAACCAGAAGCAGGAGGAGGGCCATGTATAAGAAGGGGCTGGTGTTAAGGTTTCCGGCCGAGGTGGTGGATCAACCCATCGTGTGGCGATTGGTCAAGGACTTCGACCTCTCCTTCAATATCCTCAAGGCCACCATTCTCCCGGGCAAGGAAGGGATCATGGTCATGGAACTTTCCGGTCACCCCAAAAAGGTCTCCCAGGGGCTGGAATATCTGCGCAATCTGGGCGTGGAGGTGAAATCCATCGGCCAGGAGATCTATCGCAAGGAGGAGGTGTGTATTCATTGCGGGTCCTGCACCGCGGTGTGTCCCACCGGTGCCCTGGCGGTAAGTCGCCCCAGCATGGAGGTGGTCTTTGAACCGGAACGGTGCAGTGCCTGCGGCTTATGTGTTACCGCCTGCGTAGTGCGGGCCATGGAGGTGCACCTTGAACGCGAAGCCTTATGATCGCCGTAGCCATATCCGGCGGGGTGGATAGCGCCTTTACCGCCTGGCTCCTCTCCCGCCGAAACCGGGTCTTCCTCCTGCATGCCCTCTTCGTTCCGGAGGAACCCGATCTGGAACGCCCCCATCGTCTGGCCGAATTTCTGGGTCTTCCCCTGAAAATTGTGGATTTGCGCCGGCCCTTTGAGGAAAAGATCATTCGCTATTTCCGCGAGGCTTATGCCCGGGGACTCACCCCCAACCCCTGTGTACTCTGCAATCGGGAGATCAAGTTCGGTCTGCTCCTTAAGGAGGCCCTCCGGCTGGGGGCCGAACGTCTGGCCACCGGACACTACGCCCGGGTACGCTACCATCCGGACCTCAACCGGTATCTTCTTTACAAGGGTAGAGATCCGGCCAAGGACCAGAGCTATTTCCTGCATCAACTCTCCCAGGAGGCCCTGGCCCGGGTGCTCTTCCCTCTGGGGGATTACCTCAAGGAGGAGGTCATCCGGGAGGCGGTACGCATCGGTCTTTTTCCCCTCACCGCACCGGAGAGCCAGGAGGTCTGTTTTATCCGGGGTGATTACCGCGAACTCTTCCGGGGCCTGGATTTTCCCCCGGGGGAGATCGTAACCGTGGATGGTCGGGTGGTGGGGCGACATCGGGGTCTCTACGCCTATACCGTGGGGCAACGCCGGGGGCTGGGACTCCGGCTGGGCAAACCCTATTACGTGGTACGTCTCGATCCCCGCCGAAATCGGGTCATCGTGGGGGAGAAAAAACACCTCCTGGTCCGGAGTTTCCTGGTGGGAGGGGTCAACTTCATCTACCCGGTGGAACCGGGGAAACCCTTTCGGGCCGAGGTGCGCATTCGTTATCGACATCGGGAGGCCCCGGCCGAGGTGCGGCCTTGGGGGCCCGGCGTTTACCGGGTAATATGGGAAAAACCGCAGAGGGCGGTAACACCGGGGCAGTTTGCGGTGTTTTATCAGGGGGAACTGGTGCTCGGGGGAGGCGAAATCCTACCGGAGGAGGACGATGCCCAGGATTAGGTTTCTGCCCTTTGAGGTGGAGGTCGAAACCGCCAAAGACGAAACCGTACTTCATGCAGCCATGCGGGTGGGGGTCCATATCAATGCCTCCTGCGGCGGGGCCGGGGTATGTAATAAATGCCGGGTCTTCCTGGAAGAGGGAAAGGCCCGGGGGGAGGCCCTGCCCGAGGGAGGGTTTAAGGCCTGCACCCTCATCCCCGAAACCGATCTGGTGGTCCGGGTACCGGTGGAAAGTTATCTGGACCGCCGGGCCCTGCTGCGCACCCCCAAACGGCGGGCCACGGCCTGGCTCTCCCGCACGGAATTCCGGACCATCCAACCCGAACCAGCCTTCCGAAGGCTCTATCTCGAACTCCATCCCCCGGATCTCTCCGACAACCTTCCGGACCTTCGGCGGCTAAAACAGGCCCTCAAAGAGATCCTGGGGGAAGAACCCGAGGCGGAGTGGGATCTCCTGCGTTCCCTTCCCTACACCCTGCGGGAGGATAACTTTCGGGTCACGGTGGGTATCTACCATCACCCCGAACGCCGGATCCCGGTTATCCGTCGGGTCTCCTCCGGTCGGCGGGAAGGGGGACTGGCCGTAGCCATAGATGTGGGCACCACCACCCTGTGCCTGGAGCTTCTGGACCTCACCACCGGGGAGGTGCTGGCCGAAACCTCGGACTACAACCCCCAGATCAGTTACGGAGAGGATGTCATCAGTCGCATCGAATTCGCCCGACGCGAGGGAGGGCTGCGCACCCTCTCGGAAAAGGTACGGGAACGACTGGGAGAACTGATCCAGGAACTCTGCCAGAAGGCCCAGAGGGCGGTGGAGGAAATCGACCATATCTCCGTGGCCGGAAACACGGTCATGACCCACCTCCTTCTGGAGCTGGAGCCCCGGTTTCTGCGCGAAAGCCCCTATGTACCGGTGGCGGCCTTTTATCCCCCGGCTCCGGCCGAGGCCCTGAAGCTACCCGCCGGGCCCGGGGCCATGGTGGAATTTTCTCCCTGTGTGGCCAGTTACGTGGGAGGAGACATCGTATCCGGCGTGGTGGCCACCGGATTCTTCGCCGAGGAACCCCTTACCCTCTTCATCGACATCGGAACCAACGGGGAGATCGTGGTGGGGAACAAGGACTTTCTGGCCTGTGCCTCCTGTTCCGC
>NZ_WFVX01000076.1:0-12499 GCF_015491435.1 Thermosulfurimonas sp. | reverse complement strand
GGTTTGAGGAGGGATGGTATTAAAATCAAAGATGAGGACCGGGTGTTCGGCGAAGTCCCACTTATCGTAGATATAAAGCCCCTCAAAGAGCTTGCGGTTTCCGCGGAAGAGCTCCTTCAAGGTGTTTACGGTGAGCGATTTTCCGAACCGCCGGGGGCGGGAGAGGAAGTAGCAGATACCCTCGGTTACCAGGCGGTGGATCCAGGGGGTTTTGTCCACATAGACCCAGCCCCGCTCCCTTATCTGTTTAAAAGACGAGGTATCCAGCGGAAGCCTTCTCATCAAGACCATAATATCCCGAATCCTCGGGTTTACCAAACGGGTCAGGAAAAACCTCGCGCAAGATACTCCTTAAGGGCGCAGGCCGTGGGAGTGTCCAGCCGAAGGAGCCCTTCCGGAGGGCCCTCGTAAAGGAGCTCTCCCCCCTCCGGGCCTCCCTCCGGCCCCAGGTCCACGATCCAGTCCGCCTCCTTGATTACCTCCAGGTTGTGCTCGATGACCACCACGGTGTTCCCCCGGTCCACCAGACCGTGAAGGAGCCGCATGAGCTTTTCCACATCGGCAATATGAAGCCCGGTTGAGGGCTCATCGAGGATATAGAGGGTCCCCCCGCGGCGGCCCTTTACGAATTCCGAGGCCAGTTTAATCCTCTGGGCCTCACCGCCGGAGAGGGTGGGGCTTGGCTGCCCGAGAGTGAGGTAATCCAGCCCCAGCTCGCAGAGCACCTCCAAGGGCCGGGCCACCTCCGGCACCGCGGCGAAGAACTCCCGGGCCTCGGCCATGGTCATGGAAAGCACCTCGGCGATATTCTTCCCCCGCCAGCGCACGGAAAGGGTCTCCTCGTTGTAGCGGGCCCCGCCGCAGACCTCGCAGGTCTGATACACCTCGGGCAGGAACTTCATCTCCACCCGGGTGAGGCCCTGCCCCTTACAGGCCGGGCATCTTCCCTCCTCCACATTGAAGGAAAACCGGCTTTCGGTCCAGCCCCGGGCCCGGGCCTCGGGCAGCCGGGCCAAGAGCCTGCGGATCTCGGTCATGAACCCCACATAGGTGGCCGGGGTGGAACGAGGGGTGCGCCCGATGGGGGAATGGTCCACCTGAAGCACCCGCCTCAGGGCCTCATACCCTTCTATTTTTCGACATCCTACCGGATCTTTCTTCCCGGAAAGAAGCCTCTCAAGCGATTTAAAGAGCACCTCGGTGACCAGGGTGGACTTTCCGGAACCCGAAACCCCGGTGACCACGGTGAGGGCCCCCACCGGAAAGCGCACCGTAAGATCCCTGAGGTTATAAAGCCGCGCCCCTTTTACGGTGAGAAACCTCTCCGGGCGGCGGTTTCTTCCAGAGAGACGATAGCGGCTTCCGTCGGAGAGGACCCGGGCGGTGAGGGATTCCTTGGCCCGGGGAAGCCCCTCCGGAGGCCCGCAATAGATGACCCGTCCTCCCTCCCGTCCTCCACCGGGCCCGAGGTCCACCACCAGATCCGCGGCCCGGATGGTCTCCTCGTCGTGCTCCACCACGATCACCGTGTTTCCTCGATCCCGGAGCCGGCGAAGGGCGGAAAGCAGGCGGCCGCCGTCCCGGGGGTGAAGCCCGATGGTGGGCTCATCCAGGATGTAGGCCACTCCGGTGAGGTTGGAGCCCAGTTCCGCGGAAAGACGTACCCGCTGGGCCTCGCCCCCTGAGAGGCTCTCCCCGGCCCGGGAGAGGGAAAGGTAGGAAAGCCCGAGATCACAGAGGAAATCAAGCCGCGAAAGGACCTCCCGCAGGATGGGTGTGGCGATCTCGGCCTCCTTCCCGGAGAAGGAAAGCCCGGAGAGGAAACGCTTAAGTTCCGAGACCGGAAGGTCCGAGAGTTCGGCGATGTTCCGGCCCCCGATGCGGAAGGCCAGGGCCTCGGGACGCAGACGGCTTCCGCCACAGGCCGCACAGACCCCTCCACCGACGCTTCCCATCCCTTGGCATTCCGGACAGGCCCCGGCCCGGGTGTTAAAGGAAAATAAAAGCGGATCCGGCTCGGGAAGGCTCACCCCGCATTCGGCACAGGTGAGTCTTTCGCTGAAAAAGACCTCTCCGAGAGGGCTCCACACTATGGCCTCGCCCTTTCCCTGGGTGAGGGCCTCGCGAAGAAGCCCGGAAAGCTCCCCCTCCCTCTCCGGGGCGACCTCGGTCTCTCCCACCACCACCTCAATGGTGTGTTCCCGGAAGCGGGAAAGCTCCGGGATCGGAGGAAGGGTAAGGAAACGGCCGTCAACCCGCACCTCGCGGTATCCGGCCCTTAAGGCCCGCTCAAAAAGCGGACGGTGGAACCCCTTGCGGCGTCTAACCCGCGGGGAAAGGACCTTCACCCGGGCCCCGGAAAATTCCCGCAGAAGGCGTTTTACGAAACCGGAAAGTTCGCCCCGGGAAAGGGGCCTTCCGCAGGAGGGACAGTGGGCGCGCCCCAGCCGGGCAAAGAGGAGCCTCAGGTAGGGAAGGACCTCGGTCATGGTCCCCACCGTGGAGCGAGGGCCCGGGCGGCTCGTCCGCTGCTCAAGGGCCACGGTAGGGGGAAGACCGGCGATGAGGTCCACCTCCGGCTCCTCATAAAGCTTTACGAACTGGCGCAGGTAGGCCGGAAGGCTTTCCAGATACCGTCTCTGCCCTTCGGCAAAGATGAGATCAAAGGCTAGGGTGGATTTCCCGGAGCCCGAAACCCCGGTGACCACGATGAACTTCTCCCGGGGAAGGTCCAGGTCCATGTTTTTGAGGTTGTGGTGCCGGGCCCCACGGATCTCAATAAAGCGGGGCTTTGGCCGGGAGGTCTCCTTCGGCCTTCCGGAAAGGCGGATCTCTCCGGCAAGGTAGCGTCTCAGCCACTCACCGGTAGGGGTGTCTTTTTTAAGGAGTTCCGCAACCGGGCCCTCAAAGAGGAGATGGCCGCCTTTCCTTCCGCCCTCGGGCCCCAGTTCCACCGCCCAGTCCGCAGAAAGGATGACCTCCGGGTGATGCTCCACCACGATCACCGTGTGGCCCCGGCGGGTAAGCTCGCTAAGCGCGGAAAGGAGTTTTTCAATATCCGCCAGGTGAAGCCCCACGGTGGGTTCATCAAGGATGAGAAGGGCTTTTTCGCCCTCGGGAAGGGCAAAGGCCCGGGCCATCTTAAGCCGCTGGGCCTCGCCACCGGAAAGGGTGGAGAGAGGCTGTCCCAGCCGGAGATAGGAAAGCCCCACTTTTTCGGCGGCAGAAAGCCGCCTTACGATCTCGGTATGCCCCCGGAAAAACTCCAGGGCCTCGGCCACGGTTAAATCCAGGATCTCGGCCACATTCTTTCCCCGCCAGCTAACGGAAAGGATCTCCGGCTGAAACCTCCGTCCCTCGCAGGCCTCGCAGGGAAAGGTAAGGTCCGAAAGAAACTGCATCTCCACCACCTGATAGCCCAGCCCCTCGCACTCCGGACACCTCCCCTCCGGGGAATTAAAGGAGAAATGGACCGGAGTCAGGCCCAGGAGCTTGGCCTCGCGGGAGGAAGCAAGAAGCCGCCTTATGAGGTCATAGACCCGGAGGTAGGTGGCGAGATTCCCCCGGGGGGTCTTCGCAAGCGGGCTCTGGTCGAGCATCTCCACGGTGGAGAAGACCTCGTGGCCGGAAAGGTCCCGGAAGGCGCCCGGAGGTTCGGTGGTCTCGCCCCGGGCCCGCTTAAGCCCCCGGAAGAGGCAGAGTTCCACCAGGGTGGACTTCCCGGAACCCGAGACCCCGCAGACCACGCTAAGGGCCCCGTGAGGGAAACGCACCGTAAGGTCCTTTAAGTTGTTCTCCCGGGCCCCGGAAAGGACGAGAAATCCTTTAAAAGTTTTCTCCGTGCGGGCCGGGGCCTGCGGCCGGCGGGGGATCTCCCTTAAGGCCCTTCCGGTGGGGGTGTCCTTTTTGAGGAGTTCCTCCGGGGGACCCTGATAGAGGAGGTGTCCCCCGGCCTCCCCGGCCCCGGGCCCGAGGTCCACCACCTCGTCCGCGGAAAGGATGACCTCCGGGTCGTGTTCCACCACCACCGCGGTGTTCCCGCGGGCGGAAAGCTCTTTTAAGAAACGCACCACCCGGGCCGTGTCCCGGGGATGAAGCCCGGTGGTGGGCTCGTCAAAGAGATAGAGGGTCTCGGTAAGCTCCGAGGATAGGGCCCGGGTAAGAAGTACCCGGGCCACCTCGCCGCCGGAAAGGGTGCGGCTCTGGCGATCCAGGGTAAGATAGGGAAGCCCCACCTCGGAAAGATACTTAAGGCGCCGGAAGACCTCCCGGGCCAAGCGTTCCTCGGCCGGAGCCGGACCGCCTGAAAGATAATCCTCCATAAAACGCAGGGCCTCATCCACGGAAAGGGCGTAAAACTCCCCTAGATTCAAACCGGAAAGATAAAACCTCAAGGCCTCGGGGCGGAAACGCGTTCCCCCGCAGGCCGGACACCTCCGGTAGGCCCGGAAACGGGAAAGGAGGATGCGCACATGGGCCTTGTAACGCTTGGTCTCAAGCCAGTCAAAAAGCTCCTTGACGCCGTACCAGGAACCATCCCCGAAAAGGATCTTCTTCCTCACCTCCTCCGGAAGCTCTTCCCAGGGTCGCTCAAGGGGGATGCCTTTTTCCCGGCAGTAAGCAAAAAGATCCTCCCGCACCTCCCAGGCCAGGGGCATCTCCAGCACGCTTATGGCCCCCTGGGAGAGGGACTTTCTTTTATCGGGGATCACGAGATCCCAGTCTATATCCAGGATCCGTCCGAATCCCCGGCACTCCGGACAGGCCCCAAGCGGGCTGTTAAAGGAAAAGAGGTTCGGGGTGCGCCGGGGGACGGAGAGCCCACAGTAGGGACAGCGCTCGGCGGAGGCGAAGCGTTCCTCCCTTCCGTAGGGAAGATGCACCCGCACCTCGCCGGCCATGGAAAGCCCCTTCTCCAAGGCCTCCGAAAGACGCGAAAGGGCCTCGGGGGTGATCCGTAGCCGGTCGAGCACCACCTCCACCTCGGAGGGGAGACTCTCCAGCTCCTCAAGATCGCAGACCCTATCGCCGATAAAGGCCCGGAAGTATCCGGCCTGAAGGAGCCCCCGGCGCAGAAGCTCCGGGTCCCTTTGCGCACGCACCGGGGCGGTGATCACCGCAGGCTCCCCGGGATAGTTCCGGAGGAGGGTCCGAGCCGCGGAAAGCGGATCTGCCGGAAGGATGGGCCGCCCGCAGCCCGCGCACCGGGCCTCTGCGGCCCGGAACCAGAGCATCTTCGCAAAATGGGTGATCTCCGAAAGGGTCCCCACCGTGGAGCGGGAGCTTTTCACCGGGTTCACCTGGGAGACGGCAATGGCCGGGGGGATGTTCTCTATGGATTCCACCCGGGGCCGGGGAAGGCGCTCGAAGTACTGACGTACGTAGGTGGAGAAGGTCTCAAGGTAACGTCTCTGGCCCTCGGCAAAAAGGGTGTCAAAGACTAAGCTGGACTTCCCGGAGCCCGAGACCCCGGTTACCGCGATCACCCGGTAGAGAGCCAAACTTAGATCAAAACCCTTGAGGTTGTGTTCGCGGCAATTTTTGAGTAGGATATGTCGCATATACGGGTCGGGGGTCATTTTTTCCGGCGGTTTTAAAGAATACAGAATTCTGGGGTTTTTGCACGCGTGAAGGAAGAACTCAAACGTGTAGAGGCCTTCCTCAAGGATCGGGAACTCTCCCTGCCCTCCCCGCCGGCCCTTATCCCGCGTCTGATCCAGGCGGTCAAATACGAAGACTATCAGGCCCTGGCGGAGACGGTTCGTCTGGATCCGGGGCTTTCGGCCCGGATCCTGGGGCTCGCCAACTCTCCTCTTTACCATGCCGGGGACCCCATCACCTCGCTGGAGGTGGCCATCTCCCTTCTGGGTACCGAGGTGATCAAGAATCTGGCCCTTTCTTTTGTGGTGGCCCGGGCCTTTCGAAATCCTGTCCCACCGGAGGGGCTCTTCGATCTGGATCTTTTCTGGAAAAGGGCGGTGGCCACGGCCCTTGCGGCCCGGCTTCTGGCCCGCACCAAAAAGATGGAGGAAGACCACCTCTTCTCCGCCGGGCTTCTGGCTGACCTCGGCGTGCTCATCCTTTACGTGCTTCTGCGGGGAGAATATCTCCGGATCCTGGAGGAAAAGGAAGTAACCTCGCGTCCCTTACACCAGGTGGAGGGGGAATTACTGGGGTTTCACCATGCCCCGGTGGGGGCCTGGGTCCTGCGAAGCTGGGAGCTACCGGAACATATCTATCAGGATATTCTGTATCACCATTCCTGGGAGGATGCCCCTCCGGAGTTCAGGGAACATGCCTATCTGCTGGACCTGGCCCTTTCGGTAAGCGGGGTCTATTTCAGCCGTCAGCAGACCGAACATTATCGCCGGGTTAAGGAGGAACTGGCCCGGTATCTGGGGTTTTCGGAGAAAGAGACCCTGCATCTAATGGACCAGATGGCCCGGGAGTGCCAGGAGGTCTTTTCCTTCTTTGATCTTTCCGCCCGGGGCCTCACCTCCTATTCCGAGCTGATCCGGGAGGCTTACGAGGAGCTGGAACGATCCAGTCTGGACTGTGCCCTGATCCTCCAGCGGCTGAAGGAGGAGAAGGCCCGGGCCGAGGATCTGGCCCGGCGTCTCAAGGAGGCCAACGAAAAACTGCGTCGCCTGAGTATCACCGACGGCCTTACCGGCCTGTACAACCATCGCTACTTTCAGGAGAGGCTGCGGGAGGAATTCGAGCGGGCCCGGCGCTATCGCCGGTCCCTTTCCCTGATCCTGCTGGATCTGGACCATTTCAAACGGGTCAACGACCGCTACGGACATCTGGTGGGAGACCAGGTGCTGCGCGGCGTGGCCCAGGTCATCCAGCGCAACATCCGCAAAAGCGATATCCCGGCCCGCTACGGCGGAGAGGAATTCGCCATCATCGCCCCGGAGACGGATCTCCAGGGAGCCAGCACCCTGGGGGAAAGGATCCGGGAGGAGGTGGCCCGGCAGGAATTCTCTTATGGGGATCAGAAATTCTCCATCACCGTAAGCCTGGGGGTGGCCAACATCTTTCCCGCCGCCTCGGATAAAACCCCGCGTGATCTCATCGAGGCCGCGGACAAGGCCCTTTATTACTCCAAAACCCAGGGCCGGAATAGGCTAACCGCGGTTATTGTTCGCTAGGTGGCGCCGTATTACTGAAAATCAATTTTGACCTTTTTCTTCACCTTTGATATCTTTTCAAATCATCGTTTATATAGGTAAATCTAAATTCATTTGCGGGAGGGAATGATGCGATTCGGGCTGGTGGCGCGGATGGGGTTAGTCTTTACGCTTATCGTGGCGCTGAATCTGGTCTCCCTGGGGGTCTTTTTCTGGGCCAAACGTTCCTACGATCAAACCTCCCTTAAGCGTCAGGAATATGTGGACGATTTAAGTGATCTTCAGGATATAAAGTACCAGTTCACCCGCTGGAAGGTGAACATCCTCTCCGGCATGTTCAACCTCTCCCCCTTCGTCTTTTCCACCAAGAAACTCGAGGCCGATATTCGAGACCTGACCCCTCACGACGAAAAGGAGCGGGTCTTTGTTCGGCAGCTTCAGCAGAAATATCTCCAGATGA
This sequence comes from Thermosulfurimonas sp., assembly GCF_015491435.1. Lineage (NCBI taxonomy): Bacteria > Pseudomonadati > Thermodesulfobacteriota > Thermodesulfobacteria > Thermodesulfobacteriales > Thermodesulfobacteriaceae > Thermosulfurimonas > Thermosulfurimonas sp. The sequence goes on along the minus strand of NZ_WFVX01000076.1, from coordinate 4,906 downwards.
AGAAGGTCTCGGACAAGGTCCTGGGCATCCTGGCCCGGGCGGATCAATGGGAGGACGAAGACGAGCTGCGGGACACCCTTCTGGATCTTTATAACGGAGAGGTGAGTCCCCTCACCAAGGGCATTTACCGTTTTCTGGACCGGGAAATAGAGTCCATTCAGAAGCTGCTGGACGTTTTCGAGGTGGAGGCGGAGCGGAAGCTACGTCTGGTCCATATCGTGCAACTGGTTTTCACCCTGTTGACCCTGCTTACGCTGGTGGTCTTTGCCCTTTATCTGCATCGTAAACTCCGGCAGGGGTTTGCCACCCTGGACGAGGCTCTGGACTCCATGGCCCGGGGAGATTTCACCTATCAGGCCCGGGTACGGGGCGGGGACGAGATCGCGGTAATGCTCACCAAGCTTAATCGGGTCATTCAGGATCTCCGTCCGGTGATTGAAAAACTACGCGAGGTCTCGGCCCGACTGGAGACCGACGCCCGGGAGATGAAAAGCTCGGCTGAGGCGGGCATTTCCATCAACGAACATACCAAGGCCCGGGCCGAGGATATGAAGCGCGGAGCCGAAGAGATCCTCTCCCATACCGAAGCCGAGGCCCGCTCCATCAACGAGATCTCCTCGGCCATCCAGGAGATCAGCCAGAACACCACCAAGGCCAACACCATCACCAGCGAGGCCGTGGAGAAGGCCCGTCTGGCCCAGGGAATCATCCACAAAGTGGGCGAGGTCTCCCGGGAAATCGAATCCGTGATCCAGCTCATCACCGGGGTGGCGGAGCAGACCAAGTTCCTGGCGCTCAATGCCACCATCGAGGCGGCCCGGGCCGGGGAGGCCGGAAAGGGGTTTGCCGTGGTGGCCAACGAGGTCAAGGAACTGGCCCGTCAGACCGCCGAGGCCACCGGGGAGATCACGGAGAAGGTGCGCTCCATGCAGGCCGAAGCCTCTCAGGCGGTCCAGGCCACGGACGAGATCGTAAAGGTCATCGAAGAGATCAACCAGATCGCTTCGGCCATAGCCGCCGCCATAGAGGAACAGACCGCGGTGATCGCCCAGATTGCCGAACAGGTGGAGGCCACCCGGGGCAGTGCCCAGACCCTCTCCGAAGAGGCCCGGGAAGCCTTTGAGGCCGCCATCCAGGCCCTGGATAGCGCCCGCCGGAACCTGGAACAGGCCCAGACCCTTTCCAGACTCTCCCAGGAACTGGCCTCCCTGGCCGCCCAGTTCCGGGTATAAATCTTCACGGGCACTCGGAGCCCGGGGCCTTTCCGGAAAGCTTCCGCTAAACCTCCCTTGGCATAGGGAAAGAAAGGATCCCTTCTCTGGATAAAAGTAGATTTTATAACTTGACAATATCTTAAATATCTCTTAAACTTGAAAAAGAGACAAAATTGCATTTGGAGGTCAAGCATGAATTTGGAAGGAGCCTGGATCTGTTCCACCAGCAATTGTGGCTACATGTATGTACCGGCCAAGGGGGACCGGAAGGGGAAAATCCCTCCGGGGACCTCTTTCGAGGAGCTTCCCGAGGAGTGGCGGTGTCCGGTTTGTGGGGCCAGCAAAAAGGCCTTTCGGCCGATGGGCGAGCTGGAGAAAGGAGGTGAGAGGTAATGCGTATCCAAATCGAGGGTCAGGTGGTTTATTTTCGACCGGAAAATGAACGCGAGGCCAGGGAGCTGGACCGTCTCTGGAAGGTGCTCACGGTCTGCGAAGGGGAGAACCGCAAGATCCAGCCCATGGGCATCTATACCCCCGGCGCCACCGAAGCCGCACAATTCTTTATCGAGGGGGTGAAGCCTGCGGTGAGCCCGGAGAAAACCATACGTTACGTGTGCATGATCTGCAACCGCATGGAGGAACATCCGGCAGGAAAGGCCCCTATCTGCTGCGGACAGCCCATGATTCCCATGGATTAGACGAAGTCTGAACTCCGGCTTTACCCACCGGACGCAGGAAAAAGATTAAGGCAGGAGATTGCCCGAGGCGGGAAAGTATGCCATAAACTTTACCAGGAGTTCAAAAAAAGAAGGAGGGTTCCCATGCTTTCCGAAAAGATGGAGGCCGCACTCAACGAACAGATCAAGTGGGAGTTTTATTCCGCCTATCTCTACCTTTCCATGGCCGCTTACTTCGAAGATCTGGGGCTGGAGGGCTTTTCCCACTGGATGAAGGCCCAGGCCGCCGAAGAGACCATGCATGCCATGAAGTTCTATCGGTTCGTGCATGAACGCGGGGGGAGGGTGCGTCTTCAGGAGATCCCCAAGCCCCCGGAGGAGTGGGATTCACCGCTGGCCTGCCTGGAATACGCCTTAAACCACGAGCAGGAGGTCAGCCGGCGGATCAACGCCCTTATGTCCGCCGCCAAGGAGGAAGGGGATCACGCCACCGAGATCTTCCTTCAGTGGTTCGTCTCCGAACAGGTGGAGGAAGAGGATTCCTTCGGCCGCCTGGTCAACCAGATGAAACTGGTTAAGGATTCGCCGCAGGGACTCTTTCACCTGGATCGGGAACTGGCCACCCGGCCCCTGGACCTCAACCTCATGGCCCAGGAGGCCTAATCCAGGGCCTCCCGCAGGAGGTCCCGCAGACACAGGGCCAGAAGTCTCCTTTCCACCCGGGAGAGGTCTTCCAGAAAGGCCTCTCCCGCCCGATGGAAGTAATTATAGGCCACCACCGCCGGAATGGCCGCAAAGAGCCCCATGGCCGTGGCGATCAGGGCCTCGGCGATCCCCGGGGCCACGGTGGCCAGACTGGCGCTCCCCTTAAGCCCGATACGGTGAAAGGCGGCCATAATCCCCCAGACCGTACCGAAAAGTCCGATGAAAGGGGCGGTATTCCCCACCGTGGCCAGGAAACCCAGGTAGCTCGGAAATTCCCGGGTGCGTTTTTCCCGTAAATAGGCCCATTCCGTAAGAAGCACCTCCCGCAGCCCGGCATACCAGGCCCCCCGCAATTCCGGACTCCGGGGGGGCGCAAAATCCCTTTTCAGACGCTGATAGACCCGGAGATAATCGGTGATGATCTCCCGAAAGAGTCCGGCCGGAATCTCCTCCAGAAGGGAGGAAAAGCGCACCTCGTCCCGGCGGAAGGCCTCCTCCAGGGCGGAAAGCCCCCGCCGGGCCTCGCGCACGGCCTTCCATTTGGCCAGAATCACCGCCCAGGTGAAGACCGAGAGCCCAAAAAGGATCAGCAGGGTAAACTTTCCCATCCAGCCCAGGTTCACCAGGAGATACCAGATATTCATGGACTCACCCCCAGAAAAGTTCCGGCCCCGGAGAAATCCCGGTCCTGCGGGCCAGCTCGTAAATGGCCCGGCGCCCTTCCTCTCCCAGGTCCAGGGTGTACACATTTATATAAGTACGCAGGTGGGCCTCGATCACCTCCCGGGAAAGATCCTGGGCATAGCGCCGGATGAAGGGCAGGAGTTCCTCAAAGCGGGATCGGGCCTGAAAAAAGGCCTTGCGCAGGGCTGAGAGCAGGGCCTGCCCCCATTCCCGGGGCAGATCCTCCCGCACGAAAATCCCTCCCAGCGGAAGGGGCAGACCGGTCTCCTTCTCCCACCATTCTCCCAGATCCAGCACCGGATAGAGGCCCCTTTCTCGAAAGGAGAAACGTTCCTCGTGGATGAGCACCCCGGCTTCGGCCTCCCCGGAAAGAAGGCGGGGAATAATCCGGGAATAGAGACAGAACTCCTTTTTCCGGGCCTCCGGGAAAGCCAGCCGAAAGAGGAGATGCGCCGTGGTGTGTTCACCGGGCAGGAGCACCCGGACTCCGGGAACCTCCTCCCGGGCAAGGGGCCTGCGGGCCACCAGAATGGGGCCGCATCCCCTTCCCAGGGCCGCCCCCACCGGAAAGACGCGATACCGGGGAAACACCTCCGCCAGGAGGGCGAAGGAAAGCTTGATCACCGGAACCGTGCCAGCAAGGGCCAGACGATTGAGGTTCTCTATATCCTCAAAGCGAAACACCGGCTCAAAGGGCAGGGCTATCCAGCCCAGAGCCAGGGGCCCGAAGAGAAAGGTGTCGTTCGGGCAGGGAGAAATGGCTAGGTGAAGACGCGGGACAGACAACGCAGGGCCTCCTGCAGGGTCTCAAGGGCCTTCCGGGTATCCCAGGGGGCCTCCGGTTTTTCCAGCAGGTTGCTCACGGCCCGCAGTTCCACCAGGGGCACCCCGGCCTTTCGGGCCGCCCGGGCCACGGCAAACCCTTCCATGTTCTCGGCCAGGGCCGCATAGCGATGCCCGAGGAGACGGGCCCGCTCCGGATCGCGCGAGGTACAGCATACCGTAACCAGCGGACCGTAAGCCGCCTCCAGGCCTTCTTCGAAAAGACAGGCCTGGATCTTTTCCAGCCAGGGACCCCGGAGGGAGACCCGAAACTCCACCGGCGGCTCGAACTCCGGAGGCACCGGAAAACACAGCCCCAGGTCCCCGAAGATCTCCTCGGTGGCCAGGACCAGATCCCCGAGGGAAAGAGCGGTGGCCGGATAGGCCCCGGCCAGGCCGCAGAGCAGGATCAACGAGGGCTGCCGTGCCCTTAACACCTCCGAGGTGCGGAGAGCCGCCTCCACCGGGCCCACTCCGATGACCTCCAGCGCCGGAAACGCCTCCCGCAGAGGCGCCGCTTCCTGTTCCGTGGGCACCAGAACCAGCATCAATCCTCCTGGCGGCGGAAGGTCTCGATCCTCACCGCACGACCGGTTTCCGGGTCCAGCTCCAGAAATACTCCCTCCACCTTGACCGGCCCTTTCTTGGGCACCTCGAGTTTGCGCGGAACCTGGGTAAGGTACATCTCCAGGGCCTGGTCCCGATGCATACCGATCACCCCGTCCCGCAGTCCGCACATCCCGGCATCCGAGAGATAGGCCGTGCCCCCGGGAAGAATCCTTTCATCGGCGGTCTGCACATGGG
>NZ_WFVX01000075.1:0-4932 GCF_015491435.1 Thermosulfurimonas sp. | reverse complement strand
ACCCCGGCCTCCTCCAGGGAGCGTCTGACCCCCAGCCAGTCGGTGTTGGTCCCTTTCAGCCGGCCTCCGAGGTTAAGCACCGTATTCACCGCCCCGATCTCCCGGGCCACCGGATCCAGTTCATCCAGATAGGGGAGGATGGTTTCCTTATGGGGTACGGTGACCGAGACCCCTCCTATTCCCAGGGCCCTTATGCCGGCCACCGCCGCGGGAAGGTCCTCTGGATGGACCTCAAAGGCTCCATAGACCCCCTCGAGCCCCAGGGCCCGCAGGGCCGCATTGTGCATGGCCGGGGAAAGGGAATGCCCCACCGGATAGCCTATGATGCCGAAAACCCTCAAGGCCCCTCCTCCCGAAAGACTTGCAGAGCGGTGCGCAATTCCTCTAGGGTGAGCTGCCCGGGGGCGGTCTGCCCGCCGGGACGGGCCGCTACGTAGGTAAAGGGAGAGCCCAGGAGCAGACAGACCGTGCGCGTCCACTTTCCCAGCGGACCCATGGCAAAGGCAATGAGGGGAAAATCCAGTTTCTCCCGGGCCCAGAGGATGAGCCCCGGCAGGAGATAGGCTTCCCTAGGGGTGCGGGCCATGCAGACCACCTTCCCCACATCCGCCCCCAGATGGCGCATCTCCAGGACCTTGTCCCGCAGATAGGCCTCCGAAGGGGTATGGGAAAAGTGGTGATAGGAAAGAAGGAGGCGGGTCTTCCGGCAGGCCCGACGCAGTTCGGCTACCGCCTCCGGACCGGAACGCAGCTCTAGATCCACGTAGGCCGCTCCGGCGGCCGCCGCCTCGCGCAGAAGGGCCAGCCGCCTCTCCAGCGGAACCTCCCTGAACCCCCCTTCCTCCCGGGCCCGAAAGGTGAAAAGAAGCCTTTCCCGGTGCTCCAGAAAGGGTTCCAGACGGGGTTCCTCCAGAGCATCCAGCCGGATCTCGCAAAGGTCCGCCCCGGAAACCTGCCTCAGGGTGTCCAGGGCCTGCTCCACCGTGGGTTCAGCCACCGAGACGCAGATCATGTCTCTTCCGGAGGGGGCACACGGGAGAGATAATCGGCGATGGCCCGGTCATAACGGGCCGTGGTTTCGAAGACCTTGCGGGCCAGCTCGAACCTGGTCCGCAGGGTGGTGGCCCCTCCGTGTTCCCGCATCTCCGCCAGCACCCGTTCATAGTCCGCCGGATCCACGATCACGGTTACATACCGGAAGTTCTTGGCCGCAGCCCGGAGCAGGGTGGGACCCCCGATGTCTATGTTCTCTATGGCCGTGTCCAGATCCGCCCCGGCGGCCACGGTCTTCTCAAAGGCATAGAGGTTTACCGCCACCAGGTCGATGGGCTTTATCCCCTGTTCCTGGATCTGCCGGACATGGTCCTCCTTGTCGCGAAGATAGAGCAACCCGCCGTGGATCTTGGGATGGAGGGTCTTTACCCTGCCGTCGAGCATCTCCGGGAACCCGGTGACCTCGGAGACGTCGATCACCTCCACCCCGGCCTCCCGAATTACCCGGGCCGTGCCTCCGGTGGAGATGATTTCCACCCCCATTTCCCGTAAGGCCCTGGCGAAATCCGCCACCCCGGTCTTATCCGTAACACTGATGAGTGCCCTGCGAATGGGTGTCATCTTCGATCCTCCCGGTTAATTTCTAGGCGATGCCGATCTCCTCGTCGGTGAGGTAGCAGGCCGGATCCGGCGCCCACACATCGCCGGTGGCCGCCTCGGCCCGCACCCGGAAGTTTCCGGCGCATATGTCCAGAAAACGACACCGGGCACAGCGCCCCTTGACCCACTTTTTCTTCTCCTTCAGTTTGGCCATGAGCGGGTCGGAGGTATCCAGCCAGATCTCGCTGAAGGGGCGTTCCCTTACATTTCCGAAGGAATAATGCCGCCAGAACTGATCCGCGTGCACCGACCCATCCCAGGAGACACAGCCGATTCCCACTCCGGAATTGTTCCCTCCGTTCATGCGCAGGAGCTCATAGACCTCCTCGGCCCGGGGGTTGCCCTCCCGTTTCATGCGCAGATAGAGATAGGGCCCGTCGGCATGATTGTCCACGGTGAGGACCTCCACCCGCAGACCCTGGTCGTGAAGCTCCTTGGTGCGATCGATGATATAATCCACCCACCGCCGGGTCTCTTCATGAGAAAGGTCTTCCTCCATGAGCCTGGATCCCCGCCCGGCATATACCAGGTGATAGAAGCATATCCGCGGGATCCGGTGTTCCTTTACCAGGTCGAAGATCCCCGGGATCTCCGAGGCGTTGATCCGGTTGATGGTAAACCGCAACCCCACCTTGATGCCCTCAGCCTTGCAGTTTTCCACCGCCTCCATGGCCTTTTTGAAGGCCCCCTTTACCCCCCGAAAACGATCGTGAACCTCCTCCAGACCGTCCATACTGATCCCTACGTAGGAAAGCCCCAGCTTCTTCAGTTCCCGTGCCAGGGCCCGATCGATGAGCACCCCGTTGGTGGAAAGCACCGCCCGCATCCCCAGCTCCACGGCCCTGTGGATCAGGTCCAGGATGTCCGGCCGCATCAGGGGTTCCCCTCCAGAAAAAAGGACCACCGGACACCCGAAACGGGCCAGATCCTCAAGGAGGGCCATCCCCTCCTGGGTGGTGAGCTCATCCGGATCGGGCCGGGGATCGGCCGAGGCGTAGCAGTGCACGCAGCGCAGATTACACTGCTTGGTTACGTTCCAGACCACCACCGGACGTTTGTCCGCCGAAAACTGAAGAAGATGGGAAGGGAGATCCCGGCTGCGCCTTCCGTAGCGCAGGGGATCCGAGGCCTCCACCGTGCCACAGTATAACTTGGAAATGCCGATCATCCTCTCACCTCGTTAGATATCGTTGAACCATATCTTTAAATTCTTCTTCGTTTAAAGGATAACACACATAATCGTCGCAGCCAGCGTCCCGGGCCTTTTCCGCTTCGGCATCCGTAAAACACTTGCAGATCCCCACCACCGGTACCCGGGAGGTCTTGGGATCGGTCTTGAGCAGGAGGACCACCGCGTAACCATCCAGCTTGGGGATCTCCTTTTCCAAGATGATAAGATCCGGCGGATGCCGGCGGGAAAGCTCGATCAGGGTCTCTCCGTCCGGGACGGCCACCAGATTCAGCCTGAACCCGGCCAGAGTATCTCGAACCCGCTGGGCCACACTCTCCGAAAGACACATATATACGGTAGGTGGCTTGGGCATGATTCTTAATCGAGTCGATAAGAGGTGCTGACCAGACGATTGAGAAAGGATTCCGGAGACTTCACCGCCTCGCCGGGAAGCTCGAAGAGTTTCTTCCCGGTGCGATCCTGAACCAGCTTAAGCCCGTATTCCAGAATGCTCAGGATCCGATCGCAGAAGGCATACACCCCCTCGTCCCGTTTCAGGACCTCGTCCAGGATGAGGTCCCGGGCCTCCTCGGAAAAGGCGATTCTGATCCCGGTGCGGCGCTCGAAACTCTTTTCAAAGCTCCGGATCTGACGCCAGAGCATAAGGATCTCTTCCAGGGCCTGCTGGGGATCCAGATCCTCCTTACGGTGAAGCTTGAGCACCAGATCGAGTTTGGCCGGGGTGAAGGGAAACTTGTACTGTTCGAAAAAGATCTTCTTGCGCTGAAGCAGAAACTCCCGCAGGCGTTCTTCCTCTTCCCTGCGGGCCCGGGCGTACCATTCCCGCCAGCGAGGGTTCTCCGGATTACTCCGCATCTCCCGGAGCACCCCTTCCGGATCCTCCACCATCTCCGGGGTGACCCCCAGATAGGAAAGCCGGGTGGAGGGTAGGGCCTTCTCAAAGGGAATGAGGACCCTCTCCAGGACCCGCGATAGCGCCCGGGCCCCGGTGTTCTCGCGGGAGGCCAGAGAGGCCATTCGCCTCAGGGCCTCGTCGGTAAAGGCCAGGTCTATGCCGTAGGCCCGAAAATCGCGTTTCTTGCTGACCACGATAACACTGTTGGGATTGGCCAGGATGGCGTAAAGGTCCTCCTCGGAAAGGGGATCGAAGACGGTGATTACCGGAAACCGCCCCACGAACTCCGACTCGAATCCGTAGGCAATGAGATCTTCCGGGATCACGAACCGCAGATAGTTGATCTTCATGTCCTCGCGTTCCTGGATCTCGGAGAGAAACCCCAGTTTCTGCTTGTGCAAACGCTTACGAATGATCTCCTCCAGTCCGGAGAAGGCTCCGCTGGCGATGAAGAGGATGTATCGGGTATTGATGGTGTTGCGTTTCCGGCGCCCGGTGCGTCGATAGTATTCGATGGCCTCCATCTGGGTGATGGGGTCGTGGGGCACCCGGAGTTCCACCTCGGTCTCCTCCAGGGGTTTGAGCAGGGCCCGCTGAACCCCGGTGCGGGAAACGTCCGGCCCCACGATATGACCGCTGGAGGCGATCTTGTCTATCTCGTCCAGATATACGATCCCGAAACGGGCCTTATCCACATTGCCCTCGGCCTCCTGGACCAGGTCCCGAATGAGATCCTCCACATCCCCGCCCACGTAGCCGGTTTCGCTGAACTTGGTGGCATCCCCCTTGACGAAGGGCACCCCGATGCGCCGGGCGATGAGCTTGATCATGAAGGTCTTGCCCACCCCGGTGGGGCCGATGATGATAATGTTGTTCTTGACAAAACCCACCTCGTCGAAACGCTCGCCCCGTTCCAGGAAGTACTTCACCCGGTGAAAATGGGTGCAGATCTTGGTGGCCAGAATACCCTTGGCCTCCCTTTGACCCACCAGGTATTCGTCCAGATAGGCCTCGAGATCCTCGGGCTTGAGATCAAAGTCGATCAGGGAGACCTTTTCGCGTTCTACCCAGCGGGTCTTCTGTTGAGGAAAAAAACGGACCGCCATATTGAGAAAACATTATAACAGTTCCTCCGGGTCACGATCAAGGGTTACGGAGATACCCGAGGGGACCAGCCGGGATTTCTCCCGAA
>NZ_WFVX01000074.1:0-4562 GCF_015491435.1 Thermosulfurimonas sp. | reverse complement strand
CCCCTATGGTGTGGATGTCCAGAAGCGGGAGTGCCACCGGATGCCCCTCGATCTCGTATTCCCGGGTAAAGGAGGGTTGCCCCTCCACCAGGGATACATCCGTGGAGGTCCCTCCCATGTCCAGGGTGATCAGGCGGGAGTACCCCAGTTTTCGGGCCAGAGCCAGGGCTCCCATTACCCCTCCGGCCGGGCCGGAGAGAAGGGTCAGGACGGCCCGTTTCCCCGCCGTCTCGGCCGGCATGAGCCCCCCGCTCGATTGCATGACAAAGAGCCGGACCCCGGGAAGGGCCCGGGAAAGGTTTTCCACATACCGGGAGATCACCGGGGCCAGATAGGCATTGAGCAGGGTGGTGGAGGTGCGCTCGAATTCACGAAACTCCGGCCGGATCTCCGAGGAAAGGGAGAGATGAATTCCCAGGTCCGCCAGGGCCTGTCCCAGACGCCGCTCGTGTTCCGGAAAGGCGTAAGCATGTAACAGACAGATGGCCACCGCCTCGGGGCGCTTGAGCTGTACCCAGAGCCGCACCCGCTCGATCTCCTCCTGGGTGAGGGGGATCTCCACGGTCCCATCAGCCCGGACCCTTTCTCGCACTCCCAGCACCAGGCTTCTGGCCACCACCGGACGGGGTTTTTCCACCAGGAAGTTATAGAGCTCCGGGCGAGCCTGGCGCCCGATGAAGATCACCTCCTCAAAGCCCCGGGTGGTAAGAAGGGCCACCCGGGCCCCTTTCCGGGTGAGAAAGGCGTTGGTCCCCACGGTGGTGCCGTGCAGGAGTTCCGCGACCCGCTGCCCGGTAAGTTCTTCCAGGCGGGAAAGCCCCGCCAGGATGGCCCGGGACGGATCCTCCGGGGTGGAGGGAACCTTGAGGGTTACCAGTCTTTCCCCGGCCTGGGCCACAAAATCGGTAAAGGTTCCCCCGGTATCCACCGCCACCCGCATCAGAATTCCACCTTCTCCACCCGTCGCTCCTCCGTATCATAAAGGGCCAGGGTAGGGGGGCCTTCCTTGCCCAGCAGTTCCCCGGGATTGAGGATCAGGCACCCTCCCACCTGCAGGGTCTTCCATACGTGGGTATGTCCGCAGAGGACTAGATCGTAATCCCCGGTGGCGGCGAACCCCCGGGCCAGTTCCGGATAGTGCACCATGGCGATGCGCAGGCCTCCCACCTCCACAAAGGCGAACTCTCCGTGAAAATGGATGTGCGGGAAACGGGCCACCTGTTTCTCCAGAAGATGGGGATCTCCCCGGTTGTTCCCCAGGATAAGATGTACCGGGCCGGGGAATTCCGCAAGCACCGGGACCATGAAGGGAGAAATGAGGTCTCCGCAATGGAAGACCACCTCGGCTCCCCTCTCCCGGGCCAGGGAAAGGGCTTTTCGCAGATGAGGAATGTGATCGTGACTGTCGCTGATGATGGCCAGACGCACGGCTATCCTCCTCGGATGGGATATCCAGAAGTATTTATTCCCGGGCCCGGGGCGTCAAGACCCGGCCACCCGACGCAGGAACTTCTTGGCCTCCACGGCCAGGAAGAGGAGAAGCCCTCCGGCCAGGATCAGCCCCCAGGCCTCCACCGGCAGGGGTTCCACGCCGAAGATCCGCCTCAAGGGAGGCAGATAGGTGAAAAGGAGCTGCAGTACCACCACCGTAAGAAGCCCCGGGACAAGGGCCGGATTTCCGGTCCAGAGCCTCCGCAGAGAAAGGGCGGAGGCGGAAAGGAACCGGGTATTGAGCAGATAGAAGGCCTCCATAAAGACCAGGAGGTTTACGGTAAGGGCCCGGGCCTGGGCCAGTCCCCGGTAGTTTTTCCAGAGGATAAACCCTCCCCAGGCCACCAGGGCCATGATCACCGAGACCACCCCGATCTGGAAAAGCAGCCCCCGATCCAGAAGAGGGGCCGTTCCGGGTCGGGGAGGACGGGACATGAGGTCCTTTTCCGCGGGCTCAAAGGCCAGGGTCACCGCCAGAGCCACGGTGGTTACCAGATTGATCCAGAGGATGTGCAGCGGCAGGACCGGCAGCACCGAGGCGGCCAAAAGACTCCCCAGCAGGATGAGCCCCTCGCCTCCGTTGGTGGGGAAGATGAAAAGCAGGGTCTTCCGGAGGTTATCGAATACGGTGCGTCCTTCCTTTACCGCTCCCACCAGGGTGGCGAAATTATCGTCCAGGAGGACCATGTCCGCGGCTTCCTTGGCCACCTCGGTGCCGCTACCCATGGCCACCCCGATATGGGCGGCCTTAAGGGCCGGGGCGTCGTTCACCCCGTCGCCGGTCATGGCCACGATCTCTCCCCGGGCCTTGAAGACCTCGATCAATTTCAGCTTGGTCCGCGGGGTGGCCCGGGCCACCACGTCCGTTTCGGAAAGCCACCGGGCGATCCTTTCCGGGGAGGCTTCCTCGATCTCCCTTCCCGGGACGGCCGGCCCGGAGAGCCCCACCGCCCGGGCAATGGTCTCCGCGGTGAGAGGATGGTCGCCGGTGACCATCTTTACCCGGATCCCCGCGGCCAGACAGGTGCGCACCGCCGGGCCGGCCTCCTTCCGCGGAGGGTCCCGAAATCCCACCAGCCCTAGGGGACGAAATCCCTTGGTCGGGACATCCCCGGAGATCCCGGAAGCGTTGGTTTCCATGGAGGCCAGGGCCAGGAGCCGAAGTCCCTGCCGGGCCAGGTCCGCAAGCTGTTCCAGGAGGGGTTCCTTCCCTTCACATCGATCCAGGACGATCTCCGGTGCTCCTTTAAGGAGCAAGCGACGCTGCCGGCCCTCCTCCTCCACCAGAAAGGCGGCGTATTTTCGGGAGGAATCAAAGGGAATCCGATCCAGGACCCTTCCGCCGGGAGGGGAGATCACCAGTTCCTCGAGCGCCCTGTCCACCGGATGTCCACCCTCCAGTACCCAGGCGAGGGCTTGAAGGAGCGGTCTCAGGGAGGGGATCTTTGCAGCCTCCGCCTCCGGATAGACCCTTCCCTCCGGATCCACCAGGACCTCCACCCGGAGGCGGTTTTCGGTGAGGGTTCCGGTCTTGTCCGTGAAGATGATGGTGGTGCTTCCCAAGGTTTCCACCGCCGGAAGATAACGGACGATGGCCTTTTGGCGGGCCATACGTTTTACTCCCATGGCCAGGGCCACGGTGAGGATCACCGGAAGTCCCTCCGGAATGGCCGAGACCGCCAGGGCCACCGCCGCCATGAAGGATTCCTCCATGCCGAACCCCCGCCAATACCCCACCCCGAAGGTAAGTCCGGTCAATCCCAGGATGGCCAGGCTGATCCAGCGGGTGAAGACCTCCAGGCGTTGCATGAGAGGGGTCTTGGGGATCCGGATCTCACCCATCATATGGGCCAGACGCCCGAACTCGGTCTGGGCTCCGGTGGCGGTAACCAGGGCCGTTCCCTCCCCGGAGACCACCAGGGTCCCGGAAAAGACCATGTTTCGGCGTTCAGCCAGGGGAAGATCCTCCGGGAGATCCCCGGGGGATTTCTCCTGAGGGAAACTCTCTCCGGTAAGAGCGGACTCATCCACGGTGAGATTGCGGGCCTCGAGAAGCCGGGCGTCGGCCGGGACCTTCATCCCCGCCCGCAGGACCAGCACATCCCCGGGAACTACCTCCTCGGCCGGGATCTCCCGTCGAACCCCCTCCCGAATTACCGTGGCCCGGGGGCTCAGATATTCCTGCAGACCGGCCAGGGTGCGTTCGGCCTTGAGCTCCTGGAGAAAACCGATCAGGGCGTTGATTACCACCACCGCCCAGATAACCACCGCGTCCAGGAGCTTTCCCAGAAAATAAGAGACCCCACCGGCCACAAGCAGGGCGTAGATAAAGAGGGAACGAAACTGTTCCAGGAAGATCCGCAGCGGAGATCGTCCCCGGGCCAGGGGCAAACGGTTGGGACCGTAAAGCTCCCGTCGTTTCCGGGCCTCCTCTTCGGAAAGGCCCGTAAGGGGAACGGTTTTCATCCTAAAGATTCTAACCCGGATTCCAGAAAGAGGATAGGAGAGGTTTTGTATTCCCGCAGGAGATCTGCTACTCTAAAGGCGTGGGGAGGGAGACTGTTACCCTGGAAGAGGGCTACCGGCTCAGGGTTTCTCCGGACGGACTTGAGGCCTGGCTGGAGGCTCCGCCGGGCAAGGAACTCTCGCCCCGAATCTTCTATCGATTTCGATCCCAGCTGGAAGACCTGGGGCTCAAGAATCTTCTGGATCCACCGGTAAGGGAGGGGTCCCGCTTGATCGTGGCCCGGGGGCAACCGCCCCAGCACGGTGAGGACGGGCGCATCGAATTCCTGATCGATCTCTCCCGGGGGCCGCGGGAGGTCTCTCCGCACCGGGTGGACTGGCGGGAGGTGAATGCCCTGGTCTCCGTACCCGCCGGTACCGCGGTGGCCCGCGTGCTTCCCCCCACTCCCGGAGTGCCCGGGCTTACCGTGTGGGGAGAACCCCTTCCCCCCAAACCCGGCCACAAACTCCGTCTCCGGAAGGAGACCTCCGGGGTGGACGAGAAACTCAGGGGCCTGGAGGAGGAACTGGAAGGGATGACGGGGGAGGCTGTCTCTTATACACAT
>NZ_WFVX01000073.1:0-6512 GCF_015491435.1 Thermosulfurimonas sp. | reverse complement strand
CTCCACCCCCTCCCGGGAAAGGATCAGGGTTTTAACCAATTCCGGGTCTCCGGAGGCATGAACCAGACGCAGGATGAGGGGATGGGCCTCCGGAGGAAAGGGGGAAAGGTCGATAAGCTCCCGGATGAGCTCCATGCTTCGGGATTCTATCTCATCCGGGGGAGGCCCCTCGCTTAAGGCCGAAAGCAGGGCAGGAAAGGGATCCTCTTCATAAAAGACGACCTCGGGGCTTGGGACTCCGGAAAGGAGGTCCTTTACCCGTTTCCGGAATTCCTCGGGACCGATTATCGAAAGGAAGACGCGATCTTTGCCCTGTTTCCTTCGCTCCTTAAGGCGCGAAAGGATTTCTTCCTCGGAGACGATTTCCCAGGGCCCCTTCAGGGGGTAAAAAAAGCCTCTTTTTTCCTTCGGGACCACCAAAAGGATATTCCTTTCCATAAGTCGCATCATTATATCTCTTGGTTGACCGCCTGTCCTCTCCGATATAGAGTTGGGAATATGTTCAATGTCTTCAAGTATTACGACATCTTCCGGGAGAAATTCGGGGAGGAGGCGGCCATAAGCCTCCTTAAGGCCCTTTCTGAGATCTACGAAAGTCTGGCTCAGACCGTAACCAAAGAGGAGTTCAATGAACTCAAGGAGATCGTTCGCGAGCAGGGAGAAAATTTAAAGGTCCTCACCCAGCGTGTGGATCAGCTTACCCAACGAGTGGATCAGCTCACCCAGCGTGTGGATCAGCTCACTGAGGATGTGCGGCGGCTTACCGGAGAGATGGGGAGGATGAAGGAAGAAATGCGGGAGATCCGGAAACAGGTAGGGGGGTTGAGTATCACCGTGGGCTATACCCTGGAAAACCAGGCCTTCAAGGGGTTACCCGAGCTTTTGAAGCGCGATTACGGGCTGGAGGTGGTTGAGCCTCTGCGACGCACCTTTGTCCGTGACGAAAAGGGCCGGGAGCTGGAGGTGAATATCTACGGCACAGCCCGGAGAAACGGGGAGAAGCTGGTCATTCTGGGGGAGGCCAAGGCCCAGCTCTCCAAAAACGATGTGGATCGTTTCCTGCGGCGCAAGGTGAAACCCCTGGAAAGAGTCTTTCCGGAAAGATTCCTGGTCCTGGTCACCCACATGGTCACCTCCTCGGAAGTAGAGGAATACGCCCGGAAAAAGGGGGTGGCCCTCTACTATTCCTATCAATTCTAAGGAATGTCCTCGGTCGAAAGGAGACGCTTGAGGCGGTACCTTCTTCTCTTCGGGTTGTTTTTTCTTCTGGTGTTCTTCCTTTCTCTTTCCCACGGAGCGGTTCCGGTGGATCTCTTTCACCCGGATGAGCTTTCCCGTAGGATCCTCCTTGAGGTACGTCTTCCCCGGGTCCTGCTGGCCGCCTTATCCGGAGCTTCTCTGTCCCTGGCCGGGCTCTACTTTCAGTATGTGATGCAGAATCCGCTGGCGGATTCCTTCACCACCGGGGCCTCGGCCTCGGCGGCCCTGGGAGCGGTGCTGGCCCTGCTCTTTTTCGGGGAAACCTGGGTCCTTCCGTCGGCCCTGTTTCTGGCCTTTCTGGGTTTGGTTGCGGTCCTGCGGATAGCCTCCCTCCGGGGGCGTCTCCTTCCGGTGACCATGTTGCTCGCCGGGATCGTGGTTAATACCTTTGCTTCGGCTTCCATTAGTCTTCTTAAGTTTCTGGCCCAGGAATCCGTGGCTTCTCTGGTCTTCTGGCTCATGGGAGGATTCCAGAACGCCACCTATCTTCGATGTGCCGGGCTGGCCGCGATCCTTTTCGGGGCGTGTTTTTACGGTCTGTATCGGGCCCCGGCACTGGATCTTACCGCTTTCGACGATGAAACCGCCCGGGCCAGCGGGGTTCCCCTTTATCGGCTCCGACGCGAACTTCTCTTTCTGGGGGCCCTGCTCACCGCCGTGACCGTTTCTTTTTCCGGAATTATCGGGTTTGTGGGTCTTATTGTTCCCCATCTTCTACGCCTGGCGGGTTTTCTTAGAGCGGAAATGCTCCTCCCCCTGAGCCTTCTTTTCGGAGCCTCCTTCCTGGTGCTGGCCGATCTGCTTTCGCGGGTGCTTTTATCTCAGGGGCAGGAACTTCCGGTGGGAGTTCTTACCTCGGCCCTGGGAGGATTGTTCTTCCTCTATCTTCTGGTCAAACGACGCCGGGAGCTTTATGAACTGGTTTAAGGTAAGGGATCTCCGGGTGGAACAGGGCGGTTTTCGGCTTCGGGTTCCGGAGCTGGATCTTGCCGGCGGGGAAATGGTGGCTGTCCTCGGTCCCAACGGGAGCGGGAAATCCACCCTGCTCAGGGCCCTGGCGGGCTTGATCTCCTACCAGGGGGAAATTTTCCTGGCCGGAAGGCCCCTTTCCCAAGTGCCGGAGAAGGAGCGTTTTCGGCTGGTGAGTTATCTCCCCCAGAGCGCTCATCTGGGACTTCCCTTCGAGGTCTATTACGTGGTCCTTACCGGTCGTTATCCCTTGCTTGCCGGGCGTGGATATTCCGCTTCGGATTTCCAGGCCGTGGAGAGGCTGCTGGATCTCCTGGATCTGGTTCAGCTTCGTTTGCGGCTCTTCGGAGAGCTTTCCGGGGGTGAGAGACAGCGGGTGCTTCTGGCCCGGGCCCTGGCCCGGGAGGCCCCGGTGCTCCTTCTGGACGAACCTCTGGCTGCCCTGGATCTCCATCATCAGCACCGGATAATGCGCTATCTCGGGGATTACGTACGCCAAAGGAATGGCCTGGTCCTGGCGGTGCTGCACGATCTGGCCCTGGCGTTAAAGTATTTCCGGCGTTTTCTCCTCCTCCGGAGGGGGTATCTTTACGGAGACGTGGGGGTCGAGGAGCTTTCTCCGGACCTCCTTAGCCGGGTTATGGGGGTACGGATAGAATTCGTACCCTGGGAAAACGAACGCCTGGTGAGGGTAAAGGGATGAAGAAGAGTCTTTTCTGGCTCCTCTTGGGGATGCTTTTTTTCTGGGGAATTTCGGCTCAGGCCGCAAGGATCGTGGTCCTTTATCCTGCGGCCAGTTCGGTGCTTCGGGCTCTGGGGGTCTCGGAGAAAGAAGTGGTGGGAGCTACCCGTCACGATAGCACCTGGCCCCGGGCGGTGAAGGTAGGCTCACATCTGAGACCCAACTTCGAACTTATTCGGGCCCTTCGCCCGGATCTGGTGATCGTGGGTTCCCGCAGGGCCTTTCCGGACCAGGCCGCCCGGCGTCTGGGTGTCCCGGTATTTCGATACGATCCTCGCACCCTTTCCGGATTGCTGGAGGAGATCCTGGCCCTGGGAAGGGTCCTTCACAAGGAGGACCAGGCCCGGGACCTGGTAAGCGAACTCCGGGAACGTCTCAGGAGGCTGAAACCGATTTACCCACCGGTAACCGTGATCTACGAGGTGAGCGCCTTTCCCCTTCGGGTAGCGGGGAGCCGGAGCATTGTCTCCGATCTCCTTCGGGTCGCCGGCGGGAGGAATCTTATTCGGATTCCCAAAAAACACGTGCTGATCTCCCCGGAAGAGGTCCTGGCCCTTTCCCCGGAAGTTTATATCTACCAGGTGGGTCCTATGAACCGGAACCCTCTTCCCCCTAAGAAAAGACCCTATTTTCGGGGACTCAGGAGCCGGGTCCTCCGGGTGAGGGAACTGCGCTTTGCCCGACCGGGTCTGAACATCTTCGAGGCCGCGGAAAGACTCAACGCATATTTCTACACCCTCCGGTATCACCCTGAGGCATTGACAGCTCCGGGGGACTCCTTACAATGAACCCATGGCTCTTCTCCGGGCGGATTTTCGATTGGAGCCGGCCTCCTGTTATGTGGATGCCCGGTGCCCGCGCTACAAGGTAATCGTTCCCGCGGAAACGGACCTTACCCCCCTCCTTCCCTATCTCAACGCCGCGGCCAAGGTCATGTACTACGATCCCGGCGAGCCGGCGCTGGTCTTTAAGTTTCAGGGCTTCAAGGTAGCGGTCCGCCGGGACAACGTCCAGATCGGTCCGGTTCCGGATGCCGAAGTAGGACGCAGGGCCAAGGAGAAGGTAGAGGAGTTTCTGGAGAAGGTCTGGGCGGAAAGAGAAAATATCACCCCCCGACACGATCCGCGAACCCTTCCCCCGCCGCTTGAGATCTATCGTCTCCTTCCGGGGACCAATTGTGGACGCTGCGGGGAATTAACCTGTATGGCTTTCGCCGTAAAGCTCTGTGCGCTTGAGGCCGAGCCTTCCGACTGCCGCCCTCTTTATGAAGAGCCGGAATTTTCCGAAAGGCGCCGGGAACTCGAGGCCTTCTTTTCCTAAACCACTTCCACCCTTACCGGCTCGCTGATCCAGGTTCCGTGAAGGTTACAGTTCTCCACGGCCTCAAGGGTGGTGGTTTTCTCCAGCCGTATCCGGAACACCGCTACCGGATCTGCCACCCCGCCCCGCGGAAACTCCATTCGGGCCAGGGGTTTACCGTCTCCGCGGAGCTCGATCCAGGTGATCCAGTGACCGGGGGTGGAGGGATGGGGAACCAGATACCCCACCCGTACCCGCACCTCGAACCACTCTCCGGATCGAACCCGCGAGGGAACCTCCACCCCGGGCACGTGTTTCTTTTCCAGCAGGGTGGGAGCCGCAGGATTTTGGAGTCGGTGGTAAACCGACTCGGCCCGTGCCACCCCCGCGCCACCCAGGGCCAATAAGGCCGCATACCTGAGAAAAGCTCTGCGCTCCATGAGGAAACCTCCGTGAAAGATATACCTCCTTTCAGTCTAGCGAAGCGGATAGCGGCTTGTAAAGCCCGCATCTTTTGTTAGGTTTGGAGGATGACTCTTTGAGCGGAGGCGGAAAATAATGAGCGAGACCGAGCGTATAAAAAGACAGATCCTTCGAGCCCTGAAACTCCGTCCCCAGACCTTCTGGGAGCTTATAAACCACCAGGACGGGCACCTGGCGGTTTTCTTTGAGGTCTTAAAGGATCTCCTTTCCGAGGGGCGCATCCTCTACCGGGACCATCGTTTTGAGCTCGCCGAAGACCCGGGCTTAAGGCCCCTTGCCGACACCCTGTGCCGCACCTGCGGGCTGGGGGTCGAGCTTTACGGTTTCTGGGAGGAGATTTACCGGAAATTCCTTGAGGCCACCCGCGGGCGCCCCCTTCCCACCAGCGACTATGATCAGGGCTTTGTGCGTCCGGTGGATACCGTGCGCCGGGTGGCCTACATCTATCAGCGGGGCGATCTTGAGGAGACCGAGATCTTTATCCTGGGAGACGACGATCTTCTCTCCGTGGCCATGGGGCTCACCCGTATGCCCCGCCGGGTGGTGGTGGTGGAGATAGACGAGCGCATCAACCGTTTCATCAAGGATTTTGCTAAGCAGGAGGGGCTCTCCTTCATCGAGGTCTATGACTACAACGTCATTGAGGCCCTGCCCGAGGATCTCAAAGGGGCCTTTGATGTCTTTGTGACCGATCCGGTGGAGACCAAAAAGGGGCTCAAGCTCTTCGTGGGCCGCTGTCTTGAGGCCCTGCGCGGTCCCGGGGCTGTGGGCTACATGGGCTTCACCCACCGGGAGGCCTCGCTCCGGAAGTGGTTCGAATTCGAAAAATTTATCCTCTCGGCCGGGCTGGTCGTAACCGACATCCTGCGCGATTTCGCCATCTATCCCGAGGCCGAAAACCGCTGGGAGCACTTCTACGAGACCTACGAGATCATGAAGAAACTGGATCTCCCGCTTCCGGAGGTGGACTGGTACAAGAGTTCCTTCGTGCGTTTTGAGGTGGTGGAGGGGCCGACGGTCCCGCCCTTTGATCCCCCGAAGGACCTCCGGGAGCTTTATTTTGACGAGGAATCCTGGGCCACGCCGCTTCCCTCCTATCTCAAGGACGCCTAAGGCGCACCCGCACGGCCTCGGCGTGGGCGAAAAGCCCCTCGGTCTCGGCCAGACGCACCACCTCCGGGCCCTCCCGGCGCAGGGCCGCGGGATCGTAAGCGATAAGACTCGTCTTCTTAAGAAAGACCGAGACCGAAAGGGCCGAGGCAAAGCGGGCCGCCCCTAGGGTGGGGAGCACGTGGTTGGGGCCGGCCACGTAATCACCCATCGCCTCCGGGGTGTGTCCCCCGAGAAAGACCGCCCCGGCGTTTTCGATCCGGGGAAGGAGGGAGAAGGGATCGGCGACCGAAAGCTCAAGGTGTTCCGGGGCGATGCGGTTGGCAAGGGAAAGGGCTTCGGAAAGATCCCGGGTGATCACGATTCCTCCCTGACGCCTTAAGGCTTCTTGAGCTATCTCGCGCCGGGGAAGGCGCAGGAGGGCCTGAGAGACCGCGCGCCGGACCTTACGGGCCAAGGCCATCGAAGGGGTAAGGAGCACCGCCGTGGCCAGAGGGTCGTGTTCGGCCTGGGCCAGAAGATCCCAGGCCAGATGCTCAGGGCTTGCGGACTCGTCGGCCACGATGAGGACCTCGCTCGGCCCGGCGACAAGATCCACCCCCACCTCCCCGTAAAGGAGTTTCTTGGCCACGGTGACATAGATGTTTCC